>JAYUCR010000264.1:0-10354 GCA_043740165.1 Acidobacteriota bacterium
TGCGCCCGTCGGGGTACGGCACGAAGAAGGCCGGCTCCTGCTTGACGACGCGGTAGCCGTGACGCGCCAGGTCGAAGCGCTGCACGATCTGCGGCAGGAGCAGCGTGCTGACGTAAGAGGTTGACGAGACCTTGTACCCCGGGAACAGCTCCTCGGAAACGCAGGCGCCCCCGACGATCTGCCGCGCCTCCAGGACGGTCACCCGGTGGCCGGCCTCGGCGAGCAGCCCCGCCGTCACCAGCCCGTTGTGGCCGGCGCCGATGACGACGATCTCTTTCAGCGACATCCTTCCATCTCCTTCAGGCGCGCCCGGCACCCGGCCGGGTCGTGGCGCATCAGCCAGTCGCGCCGCCCTCAGCCGACCGCCATGAAGTAACGCCGCGGACCTGTCGGCTCGGCCCCCGGCCCCTCGCCTTCGAAGTCGAGCAGGTGCAATCTATGCTCCGCGCACCACCGCGCCGCGCGTGCGAGCGCCGCACGCAGCCGGTCGCGATCGGCTGCGCCGATTGCCGCCACCGCGCCCTCGGCGTCCGGCCCGCCGATCCCGATCGCCCTTGCGATCTCGCGCTCGGTACGCGCCGCATCCCACCCGAGCACCAGCCGCGTGCCGTCGAGAAACGCCGCCGTGATGACCCGCGCCCAGTCCTCGCCGGCACGCACCGCGTCGTTCAGCTCCACTTCCTCACGTGGTGACACGAGGTCGATCATTCACCGGCTCCGGGACGCATTGTAATCCGGTCAGCCGCGTCACGTGCGCGTCGCGGCGGCGTTCGTGTGCCGGAAGCGTGCGCGGCGCGCTTTGACGTGCCGCGATGCGGTCGCAGAGGCCGTTACGGCATCCGGCTGCTCCCGCACCATGCCGTTATGCCATCACACCATCGCTCGATGCCGCTGCGCTATTGACCGGAAAGCCGCGCCATGCTGTGATCAGCGCCAGATCGCCCGACGACCGTGAGGAGCCCGACGATGAACGCACGTCCGAAAGTATCCATGCTGAGTGAAGCCGACGTGCGTCTCATCCATGAATCTTCCCTCGAGATCCTGGCCACGACCGGCGTGCTGTACGAGAACAAGACGGCGCTCGACGTCCTCGAGTCGCACGGCGAAAAGGTGGACCGCGACAAGGGGATCGCCTGGATCCGTCCCGAGACGGTCGAGCGCTGCATCAAGTCGGCGCCGCGCACCTTCGTCCTGGCGTCCCGCGATGGCAAGAAGGACGCGGTCATCGACGGCCAGCAGATGCACCACATGACCGACGGGCAGGCGTCGTTCACGCTCGACGAGACGACCGGCGAGCGCCGCACCTCGACCCTGGCCGACCTGACGCTGAGCACGCTCCTGGCCGACGCGCTCGACCCGATCAAGGTGATGTGGTCCACCGTCTTCCCGACCGACGCCTCCACCGACAAGCGGGCGCTGTTCGAGACCGCGGCGTCGTTCATGTGGTCGTCGAAGCATTTCCAGATGGTCGGTGGGGTGCAGGACCCCGACGACGTGCCGTACCTGCTGGCGATGATCGACGCGGTCAGCGGCGACCGCCGCAAGCAGCGCGACCGGCCGATCTTCTCGATGGTGACCTGCCCGGTGTCGCCGCTCAAGCACGACGACGCCATGACCGAGGCCTGCATCATGCTGGCGAAGGAGTGGGTCCCGATCGTCTTCTGGCCGATGCCGCTGCAGGGCGCGACGGCGCCCATCACCATCGCCGGCACGCTCCTGGTCACCAACGTCGAGTTCCTGAGCGGGCTGGTGCTCTACCAGCTCGTGCAGCCGGGGCTGCCGATGATCTACCCCGCCGGCCCCGAGACCCTCGACATGAAGACCGGCCTCGCTTCGACCGCGTCGCCCGAGGGGATCATGCTGAACCTGCCGTTCGCGCAGATGACCGAGTTCTACGGCGTCCCGTACATGGCGGGCGGCATCTGCTCCGACGCCAAGATCCCCGGCATCCAGGCGGCGTACGAGAACATGGCGACCGGGATGACCGCCGCGCTCTCCGGCTGCGACCTGCTGGTGGGCATCGGCATCCTGGAGGACGGCAATACGCTGTCGTTCCCGCAGATGGTGATCGACGAGGAGATCTGCAACATCCTCTCCTTCGTTCGCGACGGCATGGAGGTGTCGCGCAAGACGCTGATGGTGGAGGCCATCCAGAAGGTCGGCCACTCCCCCAACCACCACCTCGGCCAGCCGTTCACGCGCGAGTTCCTGAGGTCGGGGCAGGGCTACTGGCCGAAGATCTCGTTCCGCGGCACGCACGGCGACTGGAAGCGCCGCAACAAGGACGAAGTCGCCCTGGCGCGCGAGCGGATGAAGCTCCTGCTCGACAAGCACGAGGTGGCGATGCTCTCCGACGACGTGCAGAAGGAGCTCCGCCGCCTGCTCGTCAAGCGCACCGAGTTCTCCGAGAACGACCCGCGCATCGAAGGCGTTTTCCGCCACCCCTGGAAACGCTAGCGCGGCACGGAGCCCGATGATGTCCCCGGAACCGGCTCGTCGCGGGGCCAGATCCGATCCTCTTCGAGGAGCTGCTGGTTCAGCGTGAGCCGGCCCATCTCGGCGCGGAACCGCCGCGCCAGGCTGGAGTCGCCCATCCGCCAGATCAGGTTCTCGGCCTCTTCGGGATCGCGCTCGAGGTCGTAGAGAAATTCCAGGCTCGACTCGAGCTTCCTGACGTATTTCATCGGGTAGAGCTCCTCCGCGACATAGGTCCCGCCGTATGGTTGCACCAGGAAGATCGTCTCCTGGTGGTCGACCGCGGGGTCGAAGAGGGACGTCCCGACGAAGTGATTCCTCACCTCCACACCCAGGAGGTCCAGGAGCGACGGGGCGATGTCCACCTGCGAGTAGGCGAATGCTCCGATCCGGCGCGGTGCCATCCGTCCCGGCCAGAGGATGAGGAGCGGGGTGCGGAAGACCTCCTCGGTGAATCCCTCCTGGAGGAAGGTCCGGCCGAACTTCTCGCGGGTCGGAAAGCTGTGGTCCCCGACCACCACCACGAGGCTGTTCTCGAGCCCGGGACGCGCCGCGAGCTGCGCGAAGAATTCCTTCAGGTAGCTGTCCGCGAGGTGGACCGAGTTGGCGTAGTGCTCGTGAACCGACTTGGGGTTCCCGAACAGGAGCCGCTGGTCCTCCGGCATCTGATCGAACCACATGTGGTTGCTGGCACTCATCAGGGAGACGAAAAGCCTCTTGCCCTTGAGCTCATCGAGGTGCTGGAACACTTTGCGGTAGAAGGCATCGTCCTGCATCCCCCAGCCCCACATGGACGGCTGGTCCTCGGGCTTGACGAAGGCGCCGGTCATCGCCTCGGTCTCGTCGAAGCCGAGGTGCTTCATGAAGTTCCCGGTGTTGTCGAAGCCGAGGTCGCTGTATCCCTCCATGAAGATCGTCGTGTAGCCCAGGTCCTTGAAGATCCGCGGCAGGCAGTGGAGGCTCAGCTCCGGATAGGCGACGAACTCCCTGTCGTTCAGGGACGGCAGGGTGCCGCAGAGTGTCGTCATCTGGCCGCGGCAGGTCTGCACGGAGTTGCCATAGAAACGCTCGACGTAGGCGCCGCGGGGGATCAGAGAGTTGAGGAAGGGCGTGTACTCCGTCCCTTCCTCCGTCCTCGCCTCGATGTAGCGTGCGTTGAGGGACTCGAGAAAGACAATGAACACGTGCGGCAGGGCTGAGGCGCCGGACCGGAGAACGGGTGGCCCCGGTTTCCCCTTCACGTAGGGATAGGGAGCCACGGCCGCGGACGCGGGCCGCATTGCCGGTGCGGTGTAGTAGTTGAGGACGCTGCGGGCCAGGAGGGTCAGGTCGTCCACCGGAATCCGGGGCAGGCAGAGGATTGTCGCATACAGCGCGAGGGCGAGCAGCCATCGCCAGCCGCGCGGCCCCGCGGTCGAAAGATGCGGCCTGCCGATCCCGGTGACCGCCAGGACGCCGACGGCCAGCAGCCCTCCCCCCAGGAAAAGCCAGGTCGCGATCCCGTTCTCGAACAGGACCCAGTGCAACACCCCCGGCTGGAGCAGGTAGTCCGCGGTATTCCTGAGGAGGTCGTAGCGCAGCCGGTAGCCGGTGCCGAAGTGGAAGGCGAGCAGCGGGATGAAGAGCAGCTGGAGCGCCACCGACAGGATGCGCTGTGCCGCCGGCAGCCGCCTCGCGGCCGAGAGAGTCAGGTAGGCGAGGAGGAACAGGCAGAGGGTCGCCGCAAGGATCTCGGCGAGGATCGAGGGCCAGGACTCGGCGCCCCACGAAGCGCGCAGGATCACCACGGCCTGGAGCGCGACCAGGCCCCAGATCCCACCGCCGATCTCGCCGAGCAGGGCCCGCAGACGCTGGAGCACGCAGCATCTTAATCGCTAAGCGGCGTCCTGCTGCAGCGTGAACAGGAGGGCGTAGAGGACCTCCTGGCCCGCCCGCGCCTCCCGATCCTCGATGCATTCGGCGGCCAGGCCTCGGGAGCGCTCGGCGTACTGGCTGGCCATCTCGCCGCGCAGGCGATCGCAGTGCCACCCTTCGGTGAGCGGGGCGATCCCCCATGCCTCGACCCGGTAGAGATCGGCGCCGGTGATCGCCACCGGTGTCCCGCGCAGGCTCTCGATCACCGCCAGCGCGTCGCGGGCGCGCCACGCCACCTCGCCGAGTCCCAGATCCTTGAGCGAGATCGCGACGAAGCGCAATGGGGACGGGATCGCTTCAGGTAGTCGCATGGTCCCCGCCGGCCGGAGAGATGGGGAGCGCCGCGTCGCGCTGGCGGCGCGGCGCTCCCGCCGATGCTCGAGTGGCCGCCCCTACGGGCAGGCGGCGACGGGGGCTATCCGGATGGCGTTGTCGCTCCGGCGCCCGAGAGCGGCCCGGCTTCCGGCCGGGGTGCCGCTGTGGCCGACCCAGTAGTTGAAGGCCGTTCCGACCGCCGGGATGGCCGGATCGGCCAACGTAATCGGGCTTCCGACCGGAACCCCGACGCCCAGCGCGCACCCGAAACCGATGGCTCCCGCCAGGTTCGCCGGCGGGGCCGGTGGAGTGGTGTAGCGGATCACGTCGTAACCGGACATCGAGGGCGGCTGCGGCCGCGCGTTCCACCGCAGGATATGGCTCCCTGGAGCCGGCTGGTCGACGAAGAGCTGAATGTCGGTGCCGTCCCCGGGGTAGACCTGGATCGCCTGCGTGGCCCCGGTGGTCGTCGTGCAGGCCGGTGTGCTGCTGCAGCGTGCCTGGACGACGTAGGTGGTATCCACCGACGCCCCCTCCTTGAAGAAGGGGTTGGCCGACCAGTCCTGCGCCACGACGCCGCTCTTCAGGAACCGGAACTCGGTGACCCCGTTGGCGCAACTGCCCGGGTTCGTGGTGTTGGCGGCGCTCAACTGGGTCGACTCCCCTTTCTCGTAGACGCCGTCGCCGCTGGCGTCGGAGATCAGCAGCGACACGGCGTATCCGTGGTCGCCGAGCGCCGGGTTGCACTGCGCGGCGGGCGCCGGGCAGGTGGGGGCCGGGATCGCCCCGGCATCGGCGGTCGGTGAAGCCTGGGCCGTGATGGCGCCGTTGACCTGGATGTCGTCCACCCACCAGCCGTCGTCGTTCAGGCTGTTCTCCCAGCCGTGGCCGTAGGTGGCGTAGTCCTGCGTCGGTCCGTTGAGATCGAACTCCCAGGTCGAAGCGATCCAGCGGATCTGGACCCGGGCGCCGACGTAGTTGGCGAGCGAGAACTTCGACTGCACCCAGAGCGCCCCGCCGGACGGAGCGGTCGCCCCCTGCGCGCCGGGCCCCGGGCACCCGAACGTCGTGTCGGTCCCATAGGCGTTGCCGCAGTGCGACCAGATTCCCTGCGGCCAGCACATCGTCTCGTGCGTGCCGCGCGGCGCCGGCGATGCCGACCCGGTGTCGGTGGGCGTCAGGTCGCAGTAAGTGGTCTGGGCGCCGTAATGGCTCCAGACGTAGGAGATGTGATCGTAGACATTCTCGAACGGCGCCAGCTTGTCCCAGAAACCCCAGTTGTCCACCAGCGGGTTGCCGTCGAGGTCGACGCGGATCTGCACGTCGCCGCGATCAAGGGCCTGGCCGGATGGGATGTCGGCCTGCGAGTTATCCATCATGTCGGCGATGTGGTAGAACGACAGCCTCAGATCCCCCACGCCGGGCAGAGGCGTCAGATTCGCCGTGGTCACGAATGCCGCCATGCTGCGGAAGTTGGTGGAGTCCCCCTTCCGGGCGGTGGCGTCGGTGTGTTTTCCCCAGTGCAGGGAGTTGGTGCCCGAGAACGCCATCGCGCCGTCGACCGGCGTGCCGCTGTAGGCGGTCGTCGACCCGACGACGTGGGGCGCCGGGCAGGTGCCGGGCGGGCAGTGGATGTGCCAGTCCATGTCGTTGTCCGGATCGACGTGGCAGCCCGCATCCTGCGGCGGCACGTTGAACCCGCCGCAGCCGATCCCCTCCAGGGCGTTCAGGCCGCCCAGGGCGGTGCCGACGGTGAAGCCGATGGTGTCGTTGGCGACCCCCTCGCGGCCGTCGCTGATGTCGATGACCCCGTTGCCGCCCCGATCGATGTCAAAGTTCTCCAGGATGATCCCGTCGTCCGAGGTGCCGGGGATCCCGTCCGGACCGCTGACCTTGGTAATCGGCGTCCCGACCGGCAGGTTCAGATCGAGGAGGGTCTGGAAGTTCACCTTGTTCTTGGTCCCGAGGGCCTCGCGGGCCGTCAGGTTGAGGGTCCAGTCGGCCTTCGCCGGATCGGCGGCCACGACGGTCTGTGTGGTGGACGACACCGAATATTCGAAGGGCCGGCGCTGTCCGCCGATGTTCGAGGTGTCGACCCTCCCGCCTGCCGGCAGGGTGCCGATCACGACACTCGGCTTGGTGACGCACTGGATGTCGGAGTCGGCCGTGGCGAGATAGAGGGTCACGTCGCTCAGGGTGCGGGTGCCGGCGTTGGTGATCACCATCGTCATCTCGCACTTCTCGCCGGTGTCGCAGAAGGTGTCGCCGTCACCGTTCAGATCGCTCACGGTCACCGATTCGACGACGATGTTCGGCAGATCGACCTTGGCGCAGTTGACCAGCAGGCCGAACGATACGATGTCGTCCGGCAGGCCGTTGTTGTCGCCGTCGATCTTGAAGGTCGAGTCGCAGGCGTCGCCCACGCCGTCGTTGTCGGCGTCGGCCTGGCGCGTCGTGCCCGGGATGATCGGCGGGTTGGGAATGGTCGGACAGTTGTCGATCCCGTCGGGCACCGAATCAGCGTCGACGTCGTCGTTCGCGAGCTGGCAGCCGCCGTCGTTGATGATCCCCAGCAGGTGGCAGGTCTCGGGGGCAATGCCGACGCAGGTGCACTGCACCGAGCTCGAGGTGCAGACGGTCGCCGGCTTTTCGGCGCAGAACCCGGTGGTCGGGCACTGGGCGTCCAGCGTGCACTGCGTGGTGTTGGTCCGGCTGCAGGTCCCGGTGGCGAGGGCGGAGGATCGCGCGTTGACGCAGTCGCCGTCGCAGAGGTTGCCGAGCCCATCGCCGTCCAGGTCCTGCTGGTTGGCGTTCGCAATGCGGACGCAATTGTCGGACTTGTCGGCGATCCCGTCACCGTCGCGATCGGTGTTGTTGTTGCACGCGGTGCCGTTCAGGGACGATCCGCCCGCCGGCGTCTGCAGCGGATTGTAGACGTCGGGGCAGTTGTCCAGATCGTTCACGACGCCGTCGAAGTCGACGTCATCGAAGTCGCAGGTGTCGCCGACGCCGTCGGCGTCCGAGTCGGCCTGGTTGGCGTTGGCGAGGGTCGGGCAGTTGTCGCAGGCGTCGCCCTTGCCGTCCAGGTCGACGTCGGCCTGGCCGGGGTTGTACGCGAACGGACAGTTGTCGGCCGCGAACGCGACGAGATCCCCGTCGAGATTGTCGAAGTCGTTCTGTCCCGCGATCCCGTTGCGGTTGCCGTCGCAGAGCGGGTCGCTGTAATAGAAGACGACGTTGGTGTCGCCGGCCGGAGAGACGAAGAGCTGATCGCCGGCGTTGAGGGTCTGGGTGACCGGCACCGAGCCGACATACAGCCCGGGCACGGCCGGGACCGCCGGCAGGAGCGTAAAGCTCTTGACCGGGTGGAGGGCCGTCTCCTTGCCGGTGCTCACGAGGCGGGCGTCGCTGTCGGAGGCGGCGCGCACCGTGACCGACGGGCTCCCCGCCACCTTCGGGTCGTAGACCGTCACGGTCAGCGACTCGTCGCACTCGAACAGCGCGGTGCGATCGACCATCAGCGTGGCGCACTGCTGTCCGGCCGGCTGCCCGGGGCCGCCGAAGCGGGAGCAGGCCGGGGTGTGCGGCGGCAGGAACGCCCCCTCGTCCACGGGATGCCGCTCGTCCCACTCGAACACCAGGTCGTCGACACCCAGGCCGTAGTCGGAAGCGCCCGCCGCCGACTCGATGTTGTAGAAGCCGATGCCGATCTCCCAGCGCACCCCTGGATTGACGTCGAACGGCGTCACCGCCGCCACCTCCGAGGCGCCCGGTCCCTGCATCAGGAAGACATAGCCGGCGTCGTAGGTCACCAGCGTCATGTCGAAGTTGCGCACCGGTCCTGAGACGTTGTTGGTCCACGGCGTGCCGTCGCCGGCGTTGACCACCGGTGCGGTCGGCAGCGGGTAGGGCAGCAGGTCGGGAGCAGCGGTCGGGATCGGCGAGCTGCTGTTCGGATTGTTGTTCTGGGTGAACCCGGAGAAGCCGACTTCGTCTCCGCTTGCGAACGGGTTTCCACCGCTCGTCGAGCCGTCGGGATCGATGCGCGGGCCGAAGGTGCGCTGCTTGATGTCGCCGGTGTTGGTCGGGTCGACGCCGGCGGTGCTCTGGAGGTTGCCGACCTGATAGTCGATGCCACCGTAGTTCGGATCGAATTCCTGGCACAGCAGGCAGTTGCCGGTGTCGTCCTCGATGTTGTTGTCGATGTTGAAATTTCCGCCGCTGTTGGTGTCGCCGGTCTGGTGGTCCAGGTTCACGCCGAAGCGCTGGAACTCGACGCTGTACGGCAGGCCGCGGCTGTCGGCCACCTGATGCACCTTGGCGATGATCGGCGACATCAGGACATCCTCGTAGAACTCGGTGCCGATCGGGGTGCCCGCATCGGCCGCGACCTGGTGGTTGTCGCATCCCGCCGCGTTGGCCGCCGGTGTCGCCAGGTCGCCGTCACCCGTATGCCAGATGCCGGCGCCATTGTTCTGGAACCCCTTGGTCGGATTGCCGTCGGGGATCGCCGACTGGAACCCGCAGATCCCGCCACGCTGCCATTCCCAGACCTCGTTGACCGAGGTTCCCGGACGGCTGAAGGGGTGCCGCAGACCGAGGAAGCCGCCGTTGTTGGAGTCGAAATTGAACGGTGCCTTGTCGACCCCGGGGGTCGGGCCGCCAGCAGCAAAGAGGATACCCTTGTCCACGACACCGTTCGGGATGAAGTCGCCCTCGCCAGGGTCGATGTTGTCGCCGTCGTTGTTCAAGTCCTCGCCCAGGATGTTGCTCACCAGGCCGGTGGACGTGCCCGGGACGAACATCGAGCTGAAAGTGATGTCCTCGTCCGGAAGCTGGATCCCGGTGAAGGGATCGATCAGATCGGGCTTGTCGATCTGGAGGTTCCGGTTGAGATCGCGGATCTCGCGCTGGCCGGCCGGGTAGTCGGTCGAATAGTGGAACGCCTCGTAGTCCGAGTTGAGGGCCTGGTGGAAGGTGAAGGTCTGGCGAGGCAGCTGGATGTTCCCGGTCGAGGACTGGAGGGTGACGGTCAGGTCGACGACCCGGTTGTTCACCGCGATCGGCGCGAGCGCGACGGGATCGATGGCCAGGGAGAAGGAGGCGGAGGAGATCTGCCCGCCCGGGATCCGGCCGAGATTCTGCGGCGAGTTCAGGACCCGCACCGCCGCCGCTCCCGTGCCGGTGACGGCGAGGGTGGCCGAGACGTCGGTGTAGTCGTGATCCCGGTTGGAGTTGCCGAACGCCACCGACCAGATGACGCTCTCCCCCGCATCCATGAACTGATCGTCGTCGCAACCGCCGAAGATCGCCGCCTGCTGGTTCCAGTTCTCTCCCTCGACCTGGTAGCGCCAGGCCACCAGGTTGGGGGTGCAGGAGATGCGCGCCGATGCCACGACCTCGCGCGGCGCGTCGGGGTAGCGCAGCCGGACGTAGTACGGCTCGTCGGCGGTGTTGCCGGCGGTCTCCAGGACGCCGTTGTCGGCCACCGCGGCCGGCCTGAGCTCCCGGAGCGCCACGGCGGCGGAGGAGAACGATCCCGTTCCGGCGCCGGCTCCGAATGCGATGCCGCGTTCGGTGTCGACCACGACGCCGGCGCGGTTGATCACTTCGAATATCGCCAGATTGCTCACGGCGGTCGGCGTGGCGC
>JAYUCR010000265.1:0-4268 GCA_043740165.1 Acidobacteriota bacterium
GGCACCATCGCCTTCATGATGGACTGCGACACCACCGGCATCGAGCCCGATATCGCTCTCGTGAAATACAAGAAGCTGGTCGGCGGCGGGATGCTGAAGATCGTCAACCAGACCGTGCCGAAGGCCCTCACCCGTCTCGGCTACACCGACGCCCAGGTGAAGGAGATCCTGGAGTACCTGGACGAGAACGACACGATCGAGGGGGCGCCGCACCTGCGCGATGCGCACCTGCCGGTGTTCGACTGCGCTTTCCGCCCGATGCGCGGCGCCCGCAGCATCCACTACCTGGGCCACGTCAAGATGATGGCCGCCGCCCAGCCGTTCATCTCCGGCGCCATCTCCAAGACCGTCAACGTGCCGTCCGACACGGCGCCCGGGGAGATCGAGCAGGCCTACGTCGAGTCGTGGAAGATGGGCCTGAAGGCGGTCGCCATCTACCGCGACGGCTGCAAGCGCTCGCAGCCGCTCAACACCGGCAAGGACCAGCCGAAAGCGAAGCTGGAGGCGGTGGCCGAGGCCGCCGTCGCCGAAGCGCCCCGGGCCGTGCGCCGCCGCCTGCCGGACGAGCGCCGCGCCATCACCCACAAGTTCTCCATCGCCGGACACGACGGCTACCTCACGGTCGGTATGTACGAGGACGGCCAGCCGGGCGAGATCTTCCTGGTCATGGCCAAGGAAGGGAGCGTTGTCTCCGGCCTCATGGACTGCTTCGCCACCGCCGTGTCGCTGGCGCTGCAGTATGGCGTTCCCCTTCAGGTTTTGATCGACAAGTTCAGCCACGTGCGCTTCGAGCCGTCGGGATTCACCAACAACACCGAGATCCCGATCGCCAAGTCGATCATCGACTACATCTTCCGCTGGCTGGGGTCGAAGTTCCTCGGGCGCGAGGCGGCCCAGGCGATCGGCGTGCACATGAAACCGGAGGCCGGCGACGCTGGCAACGCGATCCCGGTCGCGCTCCACCCGGGTCCCTCCGGACCGGTCTCGCTGGGTGCCATGGGGCATGACGCGTCGCGATCGCCGTTCGCCTTCCGGCCCGACGAGGATGCGCCCCCGTGCCCGGACTGCGGCTCGATCATGGTGCGCAACGGCGCCTGCTACAAGTGCCTCAACTGCGGCTCGACCAGCGGTTGCTCGTGAGGGGCTCCGGGGCGGCGCGGACGTAGCGCCGGGATCCCGGCATGCAGGGCTCCCGGCGTGTACGGTGGATCACCGCCATGGCGATCACGGCTTCGGCCGCGGTCGCTCTTCTGGCCGCGCCGCCCGACGCAGCGCCCGTCGCCTCGCCGCCCGCATCGCAGGCCGCCCCCGCCGATCTCGCCGCGACCGTCCGGACGATTGAGAACGGCTGCTTCGCCGCCTACCCCCAGGAGCTGCTGACCCGCATGTCGGGGAAGCCCGGTCCGCCGCCGGAAGCCGTCCGCCTGGACCCCCGGCTCCAGATGAAGTACCTGATGACCGAGGAGAAGGCGCAGAAGGGGCTGTTCTATCCCTCGCTGCTGGAGGATCTCCTGCCGGCCTTCGTCGCCGAGGTGAAACCGGATCGCCGGTTCCTCGATCTCGGCAGCGGCGACGGGCGCGTGGTCTTCCTGGCCGCGGTGCTCGGGGCGGAGGCGAGGGGTGTCGAGTTCGACGGCGCCGTGCACGCCATCGCCCGCGAGGCCCTCCGGCGGCTGCAGGGGGTCGTTCCGGAGAAGCGCGCCGATCTGCGGCGCGGCGACTTCTTTCACGAGGATCCGAAGCGGTTCGACGTGTTGTTCTATTTCGGCTCCGGCAGCTACACCGAAACCGAGCTGATGCGCTGGCTGGCCCGCGGGATGCGCCGCGACGCCATCCTCCTGCTGGCGCACGTCCCCAACGATCCGGACGGCTTCGAGCCGATCGCCGAATACGGCGTCGTCCGATCGTACCGCCGACTCAAGGACTGAAGAGGTCATCGCGTCGATGTTGCCCACCGAGCGGTCGCTCCGCCGGAAGATCGCGGCGGCCTCGGGGGTGATCCTCGTCGCGCTGGCGCTGTGGGGTTTCTGGATCGAGCCGGCCTCCCTGCGGGTCACGAGCCACGCGATAGCACCGCCCGGCTGGCCGGCAGAGCTGCACCTCCGAATCGCGATCCTGGCCGACCTTCATGTCGGATCACCCTGGAACGGCCCCGACAAGCTGCGGCGGATCGTCCGGCGCACCAACGCCCTGCACCCCGATCTCGTCCTCCTGCTGGGGGACTATGTGACCAGGGGAGTCCTGGGCGGCACTTTCGTGCCGCCGGAGACGACCGAGGAGATCCTCCGCGACCTGCAGGCCCCGCTCGGCGTTTTCGCCGTCCTCGGCAACCACGACTACGCCATGAACGCCCGTCGCATCACGCGCGCGCTGCAGCGCGCCGGCATCCGGGTCCTGGCCGACGAAGCGGCGCGCATTCCCGGCCCGGGCCAGTTCGGCCTGCCGCCCTTCTGGATCGTCGGCGTCAGCGATCTCCTGCGGGGACCGCACGACCTGCAGGGGGCGCTGCGGCAGGTCACCGACGAGGCGCCGGTGCTGCTGATGACCCACAACCCCGATCTGTTCCCCGAGGTGCCGGATCGGGTCGCGCTGACGCTGGCCGCGCACACCCACGGCGGGCAGGTCTACCTTCCGCTCATCGGCAGGCCGATCGTTCCGTCACGCTACGGCGAGCGGTACGCCGCCGGGCACATCGTCGAGCGCGGCCGCCACCTGTTCGTGACCGTCGGTCTGGGGACCAGCATCCTGCCGGTGCGGTTCCTGGTGCCCCCGGAGATCGCGATTCTCGAAGTGAGGGGCCGCCCGTAGGACCGGCCAGGGCAGACGATCAGGGCCGGAAGCCGGGAGGCTGGTGGCCGAGCGGTCCGGCGCCGCGTCCGAGCCCGGGGGCGGCCAGAAGCGCGGCCGTGATGTACTCCCGCGCCCGCGCGATGGCGTCGCGCGCCGGAAGCCCGAGCGCCATCCCGGCCGCGATCGCGGCCGAGAAGGTGCAGCCGGTGCCGTGGGTGCCGCGGGTGACCACGCGCGCCGCCCGCAGCTCTTCGAATCCGGAGCCGTCGTAGACGAGATCGACCACGGTGGGGCCGGTGTCGTGCCCGCCCTTCAGGACCACGATGCGCGGGCCGAGATCGCGGATCCGTTTCGCCGCGTCGCGCCGGGCCGCGTCGGTATCGACGCGCAGGCCCGTCAACCGCTGCGCCTCGGGAAGGTTCGGCGTGACCACGTCGGCCAGCGGAAGGAGCCGGCTCACGAGCAGAGGCACGGCGTCGTCCCCAAGCAACGCGGCGCCGCTCTTGCTGATCATCACCGGGTCGACCACCAGGTTCGGCGCCCGGTGCCGCTTCAGCGCCGCGGCGACCGCGATGATGATCGCGCCGCTCCCCATCATCCCGGTTTTCACCGCGTCGGCCCCGATATCGTCGAGGACCGCATCGATCTGGGCGGTCACCACGTCGGGATCGATCTCCTGGATGCGGGTCACCTCGACGGTGTTCTGCGCCGTCACCGCGGTGATCGCCGCGGCGCCGTAAACGCCGTAGGCGGCGAAGGTCTTGAGATCGGCCTGGATGCCGGCGCCGCCCCCCGAATCGGAACCGGCGATGGTGAAGGCGCGTCTCACGGCAAAGGGTCCTGGCGGGCCGCGACAATGCGCCCCTTGAGGGCGCGCGCCGCCGCGGCCATGTCGGGGGCCAGCACCACCGCCGACACGACCGCGGCCCCCGCGGCCCCGGCGCGGATCACCATGGCGACGTTGTCGGGCGTGATCCCGCCGATCGCCACGACCGGCAGTGTTGTGGCGCGCACGATGGCCGAGAGGGCCGCAACCCCGATCGCCTCCCCGGCGTCGGGCTTCGTGGTGCTGGGGAAGATCGGACCGACACCAATGTAATCGGCGCCCTCCCGGGCGGCCCGTTTCGCCTCCTCGAGCGTGCCGGCGGAGACCCCGAGAACCGCCGGCCGCGGCAGGAGGCGCCGAGCGTCGCGCGCCGGCAGGTCCTCCTGGCCGACATGCGCCCCGTCGGCGCCGCTCACGAGCGCCACGTCGACCCGGTTGTTGACGATGAAGACGGCGCCGAATTTCCGCGCCAACGGCTGGATTTCCGCCGCCATCAAACTTAAGTTTTGCGCGGTGGCGGACGTGTCCCGGAGCTGCACCGCGTCCGCCCCGCCCGCGAGGGCGGCGCGCGCGATGTCGATGTGGGATCGGCCGGGGGACAGGCCGGCATCGGTGATGACGTACAGGTCGAAACGGGGCCAGCCTGCGGGCA
>JAYUCR010000266.1:0-1707 GCA_043740165.1 Acidobacteriota bacterium
AAGACACTCGCGCCGTGCGGGTAGCCGGGCCAGACGAACGCGAAGAAGGCCAGCGGGCTGCCATAGAACAGCGCCGCCTGGGCCAGCGACGACGCCGGCGCGGGCACGACGCGGCGCGCCAGCCGGTGCGTGAGCGCCACGCCCCCGAGGGCCAGCATCATCGACGACCAGGTGGCGGCGAAGATCTCCACCGGCCCGTAGCCATCCCCTCCAGGGATACGGGCAGCGTGCGCGAGCCACAACGCCAGCGGCCGCAACACCAGCGCCACCGGTGCCTGCAGGAGCGACGTCCCGAGATGAAAGATCGGCGTCCCGGGGGGCGGCAGGTACATCCCGTGCGGGTTGTGGAGCGCGAATTCCTCGTACAAGTCGAAGTCGTGATCGACGAGGGCGGAGCGCAGGTAGCTGTAGTACCAGAGGGCGTCGTGAACCAGGACGTTCTGGAACAGCGTGACGAGGCCGGTGGCCAGCGCGGCGCCCAGGGCGAAGCGCTCAACCCCCATCCCGGGGAATCTCCGGCGCGCCGCGCGGCACAGGATCGCCCCGAGCGCCGCCAGAGCGGCCGCCAGGAAGAGTCCCGCCACGAACAGCCGCATGGTCCCCCTCAGGCCGCGCGCGCCATCGCGACGGGCTCATACCCGGCCAAGTCGAGCCCCTGGCGGATCCCCTGCGCGGTGCTGCCGTACCAGAACGCGCCCTGGCGGCCACACAGTCGGAGATTGGCAATCGTCCGGAGGCCCGACTCGACGGTCGAGAGGTGGTCTTCGTAGCCGTGGGTGTAGATCGGATAGGCGTTGCGGAAGCGCTTCACCCAGTGCGCTTCCACCTCGTCCGCCGAGCGCAGCAGGCCGAGCCCCACAAGCTCGCGCACCGTGCGGCCGAGGTGCGCCTCATCGCGCTCCTGCCAGACCGCATCACCGGCGTCGCAGGCGATCTCGACGCACAGCCCGGTCCGCCCCGGCGGGGCCATGCGCGGCGAGTAGTTCGTCGTCTCGCTCAGCCGGTTGAAGCGAATGGCGGGATCGGGGACGTAGATCCAGTGGTCCTCGCTCACCCGCTCGCGCGCGATCCCGAGGTAGACCACCACCATCGCGCGCGTGCGCAGCGCGGACGCCGCCTTCACGAGCCGCGCTTCCGCCGGGGGATCGAGCCCCGCCAGCAGATCGCCGACCGGGATGGTGCTCACGACCAGGTCCGCGGGAAAGATCGCCCGCGCCGCGCCGCAGGCCGCCTCGACCATCGTGATTCTGTTTCCCTGCCGCACCAATCGCGTCGCGCGATGCGACAGGAGGATCTGCGCGCCTGCGGAGCGGAGGGCGCGCCCCATCCCTTCCGGGATGGCCATGAATCCGGCTTCGGGATACAGGAGGTCATCCCACTCCTGCGCCCGGCCCAGGGAGCGATCGAGAAGCTGGCGCAACAGGCCTGCGGGCGGGATCGCCTCGCGCGCCAGGGCGCTCGACAACTCGTTGACCGGACAACCGGTCAGCTTGCTGGTGTATGGGCCGAAGAAGGTGTCGAACAGGCCGCGTCCGTAACGAGCCGTGAGGACGGTGCGGAAATCCTCGCGCGCGTCAGCCGGCGCGGTTCCCGCCTGATCCCACGCCGCCTTCAGGTATCCGGCGAGAGCCGCGAGCCCGACGCGGGCGCCGCGCACCGCCAGCAGATCACGCAGATCGATCGGATAGTTGAAGAACCGCCCGTCGA
>JAYUCR010000267.1:0-4262 GCA_043740165.1 Acidobacteriota bacterium
CGAGTTTCGAAGGGTCCTTTCTCGACGGCACCAGAACGCGCTCCTTCACGGTCGACATCCGCGACTTGTCCGCCACTTCATCCGAATAGGCGCCTGGCCGGACGATCGTCACGAACAGCAGAAGGACCCCGAGGCCTACTGCGAAACCGCCTTTCCAGAACTGCGACATCACGCGCTCGTCGGGAAGATGCCGGACGTTGATCAGCATCACCACGAACAGGAACAGCACCATGATGCCGCCGGCGTAGACCAGCACCTGCACCGCGGCCACGAATTCCGCCTCGAGCTCCACGTAGAGGCCGGCCACGCTCAGAAAGCTGAGGACCAGGTAGATCGCCGAGTGGATCGCGTTGCGGCTCCAGACGACCATCAGGGCGGAGACCACCGCCACGGCCGAGAGCAGGTAGAAGACGATCGCCGCGGGGCTCAGGGCATCACTCCTTGTAGACCTTGGGATCGGTGCCGTCGAGCAGCGTCTTGAGCGGGGCGATGAACCCTTCGCGCTTGAAGTCGGCCATCTCGTAATCGTGCGACATGTAGATGGCGGTCAGCGGCTTCGTCGGGCAGGGATCGACGCACAGGCCGCAGAAGCAGCAGCGCTCGTAGTTGATCTCGAACGACACCAGCCGCTTCCCCTTCCCCTCGGGCTTCTTCTCCGAGACGATGTGGATGCAGTCGTCCGGGCAGACCGTCTCGCACAGGTGGCAGGCGATGCACAGCTCCTCGCCGTTCTCGGGATGGAAGCGCAGCCGCGGCACGCCGCGGAAGCGCGGCGACAGCGCGACGGTCTCTTTCGGGTACTCCACGGTGATGTGCGGCCGGAACTGGTTTTTGAGCGTCACCCACAGCCCGACCCACAGCTCCAGCAGCAGCACCGATCGGAGCGTGTCCCGGAGGGGGGACGAGGCGCGGCGCACGGCGGCGGTCGACATTCAGCTTCTCCCCATGACGAGCATCACGAGCGCCGTGACCATGACGTTGGCCATCGAGACCGGGATGAGCCATTTCCAGCCCAGGTCCATCAGCTGGTCGTAGCGGTAGCGCGGGTAGGTGCCGCGGAACCAGATGTAGACGAACAGGAAAAGCGACACCTTCATCGTGAACCAGAAGATCCCCGACAGCATCGGCACCGGCATCGTCGCCAGGCCGCCGACGTCGGCGACCGTGATCCCGAAGCCGAGCAGCGCCCCGAGCGCCGCCCCCGCGAGCATCGGCATCGGGCTGCCGCCCATGCGATTCGCCACCAGCCAGCCGCCGAACGCCCCGAGCACCAGCGGCACGAAGAACAGCCAGCCGTTCTCCAGCCAGGCTGTCGCCTCGACGTTCGGGAACGGGCGCAGCCAGCCGCCGAAGAACGCCACGGTGACGATCGACGACACGACGATCATGTTGGTGTACTCGGCCAGGAAGAAGAACGCGAATTTCATCCCCGAGTACTCGGTGTGGAACCCGGCCACCAGCTCCGCCTCGGCCTCGGGCAGATCGAAAGGCACGCGGTTGGTCTCGGCCACCGCGCTGATGAAATAGCAGAAGAAGCCGACGATCTGCGGCAGGAAGTACCACCAGCCCGAGGTGCGCTGCGCCTCGACGATCCGCACCATCGAGGCGGAGCCGGCGAGCATCATGACCCCGATGAGGGCGAAGCCGAGCGGCACCTCGTAGGAGATCATCTGGGCCGTGGATCGGAGCGCCCCCAGCATCGAGTACTTGCTGTTCGACGCCCAGCCCCCGAGGATGATGCCGTAGATGCCGAGCGACGAGATCGCCAGCAGGAAGACCAGGCCGATGTTGAGATCGGAGATCCATGGCTTGATCTCGTAGCCGAACAGGGTGAGCCCTGAGCCCGCGATCGGGATGACCGCCAGCGCCGCCAGGGCGGGGGCCACCGTGACGATCGGCGCCAGGGTGAACAGGAAGCGATCGGCCTTCGCCGGGACGATGTCTTCCTTGATCAGCAGCTTCACGGCGTCGGCGATCGGCTGCAGCAGCCCGTGCCAGCCGACCCGCCGGGGCGCCAGGCGCACCTGCATGAAGCCGAGCACCTTGCGCTCCACCAGCTGCAGATAGGCGATGACCAGGGGCACCACCATCACCACGATCAGCACCTGGGCGACCGGGATGACGATCTGCTCAATCAGCGACTTCTGGTCCATCGATTCTCTTCCCCCGCCTCAGCGATCGCAGTCGCCGAGGACGATGTCGATCGAGCCGATCACCGCGACCACGTCGGCCATCAGCCCCCCCTTGCACATCATCGGCAGGGCCTGGAGGTTGACGAACGACGGCGACCGAAAGCGCATGCGGTACGGCATCTCGCCCCCGGTCGCGATGATGTGGAACCCCTGCTCGCCGCGGGGGCTCTCGACCACGTGGTAGACCTCGCCGGCCGCCGGCTTGATGTACTTCGGCACCTTGGCGCGCACCTCGCCCTCGGGCATCCGTTCGAGCGCCTGGCGGATGATGCGGCAGGACTGGCGCAGCTCCTCCATGCGGACCAGGTACCGGTCGTAGGTGTCGCCGTGGCTGCCGAGCGGCACGTCGAACTCGAACTGGTCGTACGACGAGTACGGGATCGCCTTGCGCACGTCGTAGTTGACCCCCGAGGCGCGCAGGGGCGGGCCGCTGACGCCGTAGGCCACCGCGTCCGCGGCGCTCAGGAGGCCGACCCCCTTGGTGCGCCCGACGAAGATGCGGTTCACGGTCAGGAGGTCTTCGTATTCCTTCTGGCGCGACGGGAAGATCGAGATGAAGTGGCGCACCCGGTCGAACCAGCCGCGCGGCACGTCCTCCAGGAGCCCGCCGATGCGCATCGAGTTGTAGGTCAGGCGCGCGCCGCAGAACGCCTCGAACAGGTCGAGGATCATCTCCCGCTCGCGGAAGGTGTAGAAGAAGACCGTCATCGCGCCGAGATCGAGGGCGTGCGTCCCGAGCCAGAGCAGGTGCGAGGCGATCCGCTGCAGCTCCGCCAGCACCACCCGGATGTACTGCGCCCGCGGCGGGGCCTCGACCCCCAGGAGCTTCTCGACGGCGCCGCAGTAGCCGAGGTTCTCGGAGATCGCCGCGACGTAGTCCAGCCGATCGGTGAGCGGCTCGATCATCGGGAAGGTCCGGTGCTCGCAGAGCTTCTCCACCCCCCGGTGGAGGTAGCCGATCACCGGACGCATGTCCTTGATCTCTTCTCCGTCCAGGTGGAGCACCAGCCGGAGCACCCCGTGCGTCGAGGGGTGCTGCGGCCCCATGTTGATCTCCAGCTCCTCGGTGTGGAACATCAGCCGTTCCCCACGCCGGTCTTCTCGATTTCCTTCTTCCACCCGAAGCCGCGGATCGGCGCCTTGTCGTACTTATAGACGTGCTCGGCAGTCGTCACCTGGCGGTACTGGAGGTGATCCTCCGGCTTCCCTTCCAGGGGGTAGTCCTTGCGCAGCGGGTGCCCGATCCATTCGTCGGTCATCAGAATGCGCGTCATGTCGGGATGACCGGTGAAGCGGATGCCGAAGAGATCGAACACCTCGCGCTCGTGCCAGTTGGCCGTCGGCCAGACGCCGGACGCGGTCGGCGTCTCTTCCCCTTCGGCGAGATCGATCTTCAAGGTGAGCCGGTGCCGCCGCGCGATCGAGTACAGGTGGTAGATCACCTCGAACGGCGGCTCCCGCTTGGGCCAGTGGGCCGCCGTCAGGTTGCTCAGGTAGTCCATCTTCAGCTCGGGATGGTCGCGCAGCAGCATCGCCAGGTCGGCGAACCGCTCCTTGCGGATGCGCACCAGCGGCATGCCGACGTAGTACGCCACTTCGACGACCTGGTCCGCGAACTGATCCTTCAGGAGATCGACGGCGCGGGACGGGACCGCGGCCTTGAGCGGGTCGGCCTTAGGCACCGGCGGCGCCGTGGGGGCGGCCGGGGCCGCGGCGGCCGGCGGAGCTGCCGCAGGGGGTGCTGCGGCCGGCGGCGTGGCGCCTGCGGGCGGGGCGGGCGGCGATCCCGCCGGCTTGCTGTCCTGATCCTCGGCCATAAGGCGGTTCGTCCCCGATCAGGCGCTCGCCCGGCGGGCGATGCTCATGGTGTCGATCTTGTCCTGGAGCCGCAGGAATCCGTACAGCAGGGCTTCCGGACGGGGGGGGCATCCCGGGATGTAGACGTCGACGGGGACGATCCGGTCGACGCCCTGCACCACGCTGTAGGTCGGGAACGGGCCGCCGCAGGTGGCGCACGCCCCCATCGAGATGACCCACTTCGGGTCGGGCATCTGGTCGTAGAGCCGCTTG
>JAYUCR010000268.1:0-1707 GCA_043740165.1 Acidobacteriota bacterium
CGCTACATGTCGCCGGAGCAGATCCAGGGGAAGACGCTCGATCGCCGCACCGACATCTATTCGCTCGGCGCCGTGCTTTACTTCCTGTTCACCGGGGTCGAGCCGTTCGTCGGCAAGGATGTCCGCGACACGATGATGACCCACCTGCGCGGCGTGACGCGGGCCCCGCGCGATCTCGACCCGACCGTGCCGCGGCCGCTTTCGGATGCCATCCTCAAGGCCCTGGCGGTGGAGCCGGAGGGGCGTTTCGCGACGGCCGACGCCCTCGCCGCCGCCCTGGCGCGCGCCCTGGAAACCACCGCCGCCTGAGGGGAATCCTCGCCTTGGGGCCGCCTTTCCGCTAGACTCGCGGCACCTGTCACTCTGGGAGGATGCACCATGAGGAAGCGGTCGTCGGCGCTGGCGAGTCTGGCCCTGATCGGATTGTTCGTCCTGCTCATCGCTCCCGTCTCACCCCTCCGGTCGGAGACGATCCCCGGCGCTCCCCCGGACCTCGCACCGAAGCCGGGACCGCTGGACGGAAAGTCGTTCACCGGCGACCTTGTCAAGACCGGAGAGCCGGCGGGCGAACCCGAGACGCTGACCTTCGCGGACGGGAAATTCCGCACCAAAACGGGCGACGCCCATGGCTTCACCGAGGTCCCGTACCGCACCGTGAAGTTGGGCGAGACGATGACCTTTCGTGCCGACGCGGTGAGCCCGCGGGACGGGAAGATGTCCTGGAACGGGCGGATCCAGGGCGACCATCTCGAAGCCAACCTGATCTGGACCGGCACCGACGAGAAGCGCGAAACCTATACGATCAAGGCGAAGCTGGATTCCGGCCGGTAGCCCAATCGATCACCCGGGTGATCGCCCGGGAGCAGACCGGGCAGAAGCGATCCGGGTTGCGGGTGAACATGATGCAGTCGGTCGAGGCCCGGTAGAGCCCCTTCGTCCGGTAGCCCGCCCCCTCGAACAGGCCGACGGCGCCGCCCCAGGGGGGGCGCGCCAGGAACGGCCGTCCCCACTCCAGCTCCTCCTTGAACAGCGCGTCCATCTCGGATTCCGGGGCATGCCGCGCGCGCAGCGCCTTGCGGCGCTCCTGGATCTTCTTCGAGTAGGCCTCGTACTCCTCCTTGCCCCAGGGGGTCGGCAGGGGAGTGGGGGCTTCGATCAGATCGGCCCACTTGATCGCTTTGCTTTCGGTGGCGGCGGTGATGTTGGGCTCCCACGGCTCGACGATGGCGGTGGTGGTGTCGTAGGCCACGTCGGAGGTGTAGTACTCGTCGGCGAGGGCCGAGAAGTGGTGCCCGAACTCGTGCACGAAGACATACGAGCTGGAGCCGGAGCCGGTGGCGCAGGTGCCGTACAGGTTGTAGATGCCTCCCCCGCCGTAGGTCGCGCCGTTGAGCAGGATTTCGACCACTTCGTACGGCGCCTGGGCCGCCACGTCGCGGAAGGTCCGGTTGTCGAAGGTCAGCGCGTAGCGCTCCGATCCGAAGATGTCATAGGTGGTGCCGAGCGAGGTGCGCTTCCAGATCCCGTCGCTCGGCCGGTCGATTCCGGAATCCTGCGACGGCAGATCGATCGCCCGGACGTTGAAATCCTTGCGCCGCTCGCGAAACGGCGGCGTGTCGAACAGGACGCCGACCAGCCGCTTGACGTCGGCGTGGAACTTCGGCATCTCGGACTGGGTGTACCCGTCCCCGAGGATGAGCAGGTCGA
>JAYUCR010000269.1:0-1707 GCA_043740165.1 Acidobacteriota bacterium
GGCCAGGGCGAGCCGGGCCTGCGGTGGAACTGGGACTCGCCGCTCCTGATCAGCCCGCACTCCCACACGCGGCTCTATTTCGCCGCCAACCGGCTGTTCCGCAGCGACGACCGCGGCGACTCCTGGCGGCCGGTCAGCCCCGACCTGACGCGCCAGATCGATCGCAACCGCATTCAGGTCATGGGTCGCGTCTTCGGTGTCGACGCGGTGGCGAAGAACGCCTCGACGTCTTTCTACGGCAACATCGTCGCCCTGGCCGAGTCCCCATTGAAAGAAGGCCTGCTCTACGTCGGGACCGACGACGGCCTGGTGCAGGTGAGCGACGACGGGGGGGGCGCCTGGCGCTCCAGCGGTTCGTTCCCCGGGGTGCCGGACAAGACCTACGTGTCGCGCCTGTCGGCTTCGCTCCACACCACCGACGTCGTTTACGCCGCCTTCAACAATCACAAGATGGGTGACTTCAAGCCGTACCTGCTGAAGAGCGCCGATCGGGGTCGCTCCTGGGCGTCGATCAGCGGCGATCTGCCGGAGCGCGGCTCGGTCTGGTGCCTGGCGGAGGATCCCAAAGACCCGGCGCTCCTGTTCGCCGGCACCGAGTTCGGGCTCTTCTTCACCCATGACGGCGGCAAGCACTGGGTGCAGCTGAAGGGGAAGATGCCGATCATCCCGGTGCGCGACCTCGCGATCCAGAAGCGCGAAGACGATCTGGTGGTCGCCACGTTCGGGCGCGGCTTTTACATCCTGGACGACATCGGACCGCTGCGGCTGACGACGCCGCAGACGCTGGAGAAGGAGGCGGTGCTTTATCCCGTGCGCCCGGCGCCGATGTTCATCCCCGCAACACCCCTCGGGCTCAAGGAGAAATCGATGCAGGGGGACTCGTTCTTCACCGCCGCCGATCCGCCGTTCGGGGCGGTCTTCACCTACTACCTGAAGGACGAAATCCTCAGCCGGAAGAAGGCGCGCCAGAAGGCGGAGAAGGAGACGGTCAAGAAGGGGGGCGACGTCTTCTATCCCTCGTGGGACGATCTCAAGGCGGAGGAGCGCGAGGACGATCCGGTGATCCTGCTCACGGTGACCGACGAAGCCGGAAAGGTGGTGCGCCGGATCACCGGCCCGGTCGCCGCCGGCTTCCAGAGGGTCGCCTGGGATCTCCGTTACCCGCAGGCCCAGCCGACCCAGCTCAAGCCGGCGGAGGAGGACCCCTTCTCGTCACCCCCGCAGGGACCGATGGCGGCGCCGGGGACCTACCAGGTCACCATGGCCAGGCGGGTTGCGGGCGTGACCACCCAGCTCGGCGGTCCCGTCACCTTCACCGCCCAGCCGATCGGCGCCGCCACCCTGCCGGCCGCCGATCGCGCGGCGCTTCTCGCCTTCGAGCAGAAGACCGCCCGCCTGCAGCGGGCCGTGCTCGGGGCGGTCGAGGCGGCCTCCGAGGCCCAGAACCACCTGAGCCATCTCAAGAAGTCGATCCTCGACACCCCCGGCGCCCCGACCGGGTGGCTCGACGACGCGCAGGCGCTCGAGAACCGTCTCAAGGATCTGAACGTGGCGTTGAAGGGCGACGCGGTCCGCGCCAAGCGGAACGAATCGACCCCCCCGGGAATCGCCGACCGGGTGCAGCAGATCGTGGAGGGACACTGGTCGGCCACATCCGCACCGACGGTGACGCATCAGATGAACTACGAGATCGCGGCGGCGGAATTC
>JAYUCR010000270.1:0-1706 GCA_043740165.1 Acidobacteriota bacterium
GGCTCCCTAGGCGTCCTGACCGACGCGTGAGCGGGGAAGGAAGGGCCCCGCTCGCGGAGGCGATGCGCTACTCCCAGATCGGCATGCTGATCGTGGTGCCGATGGTGTTGCTGGGGGGCATTGGATACGCCCTCGATCGGAGGTTCCGATCGCAGCCCTGGCTCCTGCTCGCGGGGCTGGTGATTGGAATGGCGGCCGGGTTCTGGAGCTTTCTGCGGGAAGTGCTGGTGACGCCGCCGGATGGCCGGGGCGGGCGGAAAGGGCCATGACCGCATGACAGCACGCTACGTCGCGTATGTCCTGCTCATGACGGGGGCGGGCGTGCTCGCCGCCTGGTGGATGCGGGGCAGCCTGCCGCCCGGCGCGCTCGAGGGGACGTTCCTGGGGCTGGCGCTGTCGGCGGCCGGGGCGGTGTCGTGGATCGTCGCCGCGGCGGCCACCATCGACCGCGGGGCGCGGGCCTTCATGGCCGCCCTGGCGCTTGGCATTCTGGGCCGGCTCGTGGTATATGGCGCCGCTCTGGTTTATGTCATTTTGCGCACGACCCTTGACCCGATCTGGACCGCCGGGTCGCTGATGGGGAGTTACGCGGTCTTCCTGGTCCTGGAAGTCCGGTTCGCTCTCCGGCTCCGGGGGTTGCAGCCGGTCGGCTCGAAAGACGAGAGGTCATGATGTCCGAGGCAGGCGCCGGGCACGGCGAAGCGTTCAACATCGGCGAATCGCTCGGTCACCACGCCGGCGACCCGCAGTCGCTGGAGCTGCCGTTCGTGGGCGAGGTGCCGCTGCCGACGCTGCACCTCGGCCCGTACAACCTGCCGATCACGCGCCACGTGGTCATGATGTGGATCGCCTGCCTGATCCTCATCGGCGTGACCTGGCTGGCGACCCGCCGGCGCAAGCTGGTGCCGGGGCGGATCCAGAACCTCGTCGAGGTGCTGGTCGTCTTCGTGCGCGACGAGCTGGCGCGCAAGAACATCGGGTCGCACGGCGACCGGTACGTCCCGTACCTGCTGACGACCTTTTTCTTCATCCTCACCTGCAATCTCATCGGTCTCGTGCCATACGGCGCCACCGCGACCGCCAACATCGCCGTCACCGCCGGGCTCGCCGCGGTGGCCTTCGTCATGATCCAGGCTGCCGGCATCCGCGAGCACGGCCTCGCGGGTCATCTCAAGAACCTGGTGCCGCACGGTCTCCCGTTCTGGCTGCTGCCGCTGATGGTGCCCGTCGAGATCCTGAGCCTGATCACCAAGCCCTTCGTCCTGTGCGTCCGCCTGTTCGCCAACATGACGGCGGGGCACATGGTCATCCTGTCGCTCATCAGCCTGGTGTTCATCTTCAAGAGCGTGCTGGTGGGGGTGTTTCTGTCGGTGCCGTTCGCCCTGTTCATCAGCGGCATCGAGCTACTCGTCGCGTTCCTGCAGGCCTATATCTTCACGATGTTGACGTCGCTGTTCATCGGCATGTCGGTGCACCCGGCGCACTGAGGGTCGCCCGGCGCCACTTCGCATCTCAACGGATCAAGGAGGACCGCAGCATGGAATTCGGCAACTCACTGGCACATTTCTCGGCGGGCATCGGAGCGGGTCTGGCCGTCATCGGCGGCGCCGCCGGCATCGGCCGTCTGGCCGCGGCGGCCATGGAAGGCAGCGCCCGTCAGCCCCAGGTGGCGGGTGACATCCGCACCACGATGATCATCGCCGCCG
>JAYUCR010000271.1:0-4260 GCA_043740165.1 Acidobacteriota bacterium
CCTCCGAGACCTTCCAGGTCGGCGGGCTGGGATTCGACACGACCTACTACTTCGCCCTCAAGGCGGTCGACGAGTGGGGCAACTCCGGCCCGATGTCCAACCTGGCGAGCGGCACGACACTCGGCCCTCCCGACATCGCGGTCACGCCGGCGAGCCTCGAGGAGAGCCTGTTCACCGGCGGGACGTCGAGCCGCACGCTGGTCATCGCGAACCACGGCGTCGGGGATCTGGTTGTCGATCTGGCCGTTCGCGCTCACCGCGCCGTCGCTTCGCCCCCATCGCAGTCGTCGCCCCGCGCGGAGGCGGCGCAGGGTCCGGCCGGACCGGTCATCGAGCCGCCCGACGAGATCCCGGCCGGCGGCCAGCCCTACGATCACGACTCTCAGCCCTTCCGCAGGCGGCTGGGATCGGACGACTTCCGGATCTCCAACACCCAAACCCTGGCCGGCGGCGCCAGGCTTCTTCTGCTCCATAGCGGCGCCGAGGTGTCGGAGATCCGCCAGGCCCTGTCGGCTTTCCCCGACATCCTTCAAGTCGATGTCCGGGACGAGCTGGCATCGACGCCGACCCTCGACGCCCTGCTCGCCTATGACGCGGTGATCGTCATCGCGAATTATCCCTGGCGCGATCCGGTGTCGATCGGAAACGTGCTGGCCGACTACGCCGACGCCGGCGGCGGTGTCGTCCTGACCTTGGCCTCGTTCATTCCCAACTGGCTGGTGCGGGGCCGGTTCCTGGACCAGGGGTACCATCCCTTCCAGAACGGGCAGGGGCCGATCGGGTTTTCATCGATCGGGCCGTACGACCACGCCCATCCGATCATGGCCGGCGTGACGGCGGCCGCCGGAGACCTGTTGGCCTCGGCCACCCTGGCGCCCGGCGCGGTCTGGGTCGCCGACTGGGCCTTCGGCCAGCCGTTCATCGCCACCAAAGGCGACGAAGTGGTCGCGGTCAATATCTTCCTCGGCAGAGCCGGCGACTGGACCGGCGACATTCCCCTGATTCTGCACAACGCCGCCTTCTGGAGCAGCCAGCACGTCTCCTGGCTTTCCGTCGATCCCGCCTCGGGGATCGTTCCCCCCGGCGGCACGCTGCAAGTGACCGCCAGCTTCAACGCGGCGAGGCTGAACGGCGGCGATTACGAGGCCGACCTGCTGGTGGACAGCAACGATCCCGACGCGGCGGAAGTGATCGTCCCCGCCCGCCTGCACGTCACCGGAGCCCCGGACATCACGCTTTCCGCCACCGCCCTGGACTTCGGGTCGCTCTTCGTCGGCGCCCCACGCAGTCTGAAGCTGACCGTCACCAACGATGGCACCGATCTCCTGGTCGCCAACCTCGACATCGATCACCCCGACTTCGCCGCCGATCTGTCGAGCCTCAGCGTGCCGCCCGGCGAGCACCGCGACGTCACCGTCACCTTCCGCCCGTCGATCGCCGCTCCGATCCAGGGCACGCTCAGCCTCCACACCAACGATCCGGACGAGACGGATCTCAGCGTCGCCCTCAGCGGCACCGGCCTTATCCCGCCCGATATCGCCGTGGCCCCGGCCACCCTGAGCGCCGACCTGTTCACCGGCGGAACCACCTCCCGGACCATCACCCTTTTCAACACCGGCGGCAGCGACCTCACCTTCGATGTCGGCGTCCGCAACGCCGCGCCAGCCGGGGTCACCGGCGGCGCCACCGTCACCTCAGCACCTCCTGCGGGCCGGACCGACCGGGTGTCGACAGGTATCGGCCAGGTGCCGGCGGATCCGATCGTCACCCCCGGGGCCACGGTGCTGCTCATCGAGGATGTCCGCCCCTGGGGCACGACCTCGAATGAGCAGGTCCTGGCGGCCAACGGGCTCGCCTACGACCTGATCGGATCGGCGCAGCTCGCCACGACCGATCTGTTCGCCTACAGGCTGGTGATCGTCCCCAGCGTCCAGCCCATCTCGTACTACCAGGCCCTGGCCGGGCGAATCGATCAGTTGAACGCCTACGTCGCGTCGGGAGGCGCCCTGGAATACCACGCCGCCGGCTTCGGACCCGACGACTCGCCGCTTTTGACCCTGCCGGGCGGCATGCACACCGTTTTCTCGCTGTCGAGCACGAACTTCGTGCTGCTTCCCGCTCATCCGCTGATGACGGGTGTTCCGAACCCATTCTCCGGAAACGCCGCCAGCCACTCGTATTTCACCGACATCCCGGCCAACGCCACCCGCATCGTCCGGGACGACACCGGAAACATCAACCTGGTGGAGTATCGCTTCGGCAGCGGCACCGTCATCGCCGGCGGCCAGACCTTCGAGTATTACTACGGCAGCGGCGGGGCCCCCGGACTGATTCTGCGCAACATGATCCCGTACGCGCACAACCTCACCCCGCAATGGCTCTCCGTCGACCCGCCGTCGGGGATCGTCCCGGCCGGCGGCAGCCTGCAAGTGGCCGTCACCGTCGACGCCGCGGGGTTGAACGGAGGCGACTACGACGCCGATGTCGTGGTGAGCAGCAACGATCCGGACGAGGCGGAAGTCCACGTCCCCACGCATCTGCACGTCACCGGCGCCCCGGACATCACGCTGTCCGGCACCACCCTCGACTTCGGGGATCTCTTCGTCGGCGCCTCCCGGAGCCTGAAGCTCACCGTCACCAACGACGGCACGGATCTGCTGACCGCCAGTCTCGACATCAATCCGTCCGTCTTCACCGCCGACGTGTCGAGCCTCAGCGTGCCGGTCGGCGAGCACCGCGACGTCACCGTCACCTTCCGCCCCACCGTCGCCACGCCATCCCAGGGCGCCCTGAGCCTTCACACCAACGACCCGGACGAGGGTGAGATCGCCGTCGCGCTGAGCGGCGCCGGCCTGAACCCGCCCGACATCGCCGTTTCCCCGAGCTCCCTCGCGGTGGATCTGTTCACCGGCGGAGCGGCCACCCGCACCCTGACCATCGAGAACACGGGGCAGAACAATCTGCTGTTCGACCTCTCCATCGCCGTGGCGCCGTTTCTGGGCGGCCCGCCGCAGAGCGTGGCGCCCGTCGTGATTCAGGAGTCGATGTCGCCCGTTTTCCAGGAACAGGGGATCAATCGCTCCGGCGCCACGGCGGGGCCGGTTCGAGGGTCGATGCGTGTCTATGCCGGCCCGCAGAAGATCCTCGTCTATGCGGACGATTTCCACCGCAGCCCCGGCGACCACTACATCGATCGGGCGCTGCAGCACCTTGGATTGGGGTACACGGCCTACTACAACGATCCGGACGGGTTCGGCGTGGCGCTGCTGTCGGGCGAATGGGATCTCGTCGTGGTGGACCATAACAGTTACTACGCCCTCGGAAACTGGTGGAGCGAGATCGAACGCGTCGTGCAGGCCGGCGGCCGGGTCCTGATCAGCACGTTCGACATCGATGGATCGAACAGCGAGCCGACCACCCTGTGGAGCACGCTGGGCCTCGCCCCTCACGGCGATCTGTTCCAGGCCACGCCGGTTCACTGGTGGGATCGCGACCACCTGCTCTTCAACTCCCCCGAATCCGTGCCCGACTTCCTCTCGATGAGCAACGACTACCTGGACCAGGGGGACCGGGTCGAGGCGTCGTCGCCCGCCAGCGCCAAGGCAGGCTTTACCGTTGCGGCCGCGCCGAACCAGGGCGGCATCACCATCGCAGGGTCCGGCAAGGCGATCGTCAACAGCTTCCTCGTCGTGGAGAACGACAGCGACCGGGATGCGGACGGGATGCCCGACGCGGTGGAGCTGCTCACGAACGAGATCGTGTTTCTCCTCCGGTCGTGGCTCCAGGTGGACCCGCACTCGGGCACCGTGCCTCCGGGGGGCCGTGTCGAGGTTGCGGTCACCTTCGATGCGAACCAGTTGAACGGAGGCGATTACAACGCCGAGCTCGTGGTGCAGAGCAACGATCCGGACGAAGCGGAGGTCCGCGTTCCGACCCGCCTGCACGTCACCGGCGCCCCGGACGTCACGCTGTCCGCCACCGCCCTGGACTTCGGGTCGCTCTTCGTCGGCGCCTCGCGGAGCCGGACACTCACCGTCACCAACAACGGCACCGATCTCCTGGTCGGCAGCCTCGACATCGATCACGCCGACTTCACCGCCGACGCGTCGAGCTTCACCCTGCCGGTCGGCCAGCACCGCGACATCGCCGTCACCTTCCGCCCCACGTCCGCCACGCTGCGCGAGGGAACCCTCAGCCTTCACACCAACGACCCGGACGAGGCGGAGATCGCCGTCGCGCTCGGCGGCACCGGCCTGATCC
>JAYUCR010000272.1:0-1704 GCA_043740165.1 Acidobacteriota bacterium
GATCGTGGCGCGCTGCACGCACGGCATCGATCTGCACACCGCCGCCATCCACCGCGACAACCTGCCGCAGATCCGCGCCAACCTCGACGATCCGGCCACGCGGAGGATGGCGCGGGCCTTCGGAGCGCCGGTCATGGTGCACGCCAACGAGCGTGACGGCTCGCTGCGCCAGGCGGCGACGCAGCGCGGCGTGCCGACGCTCCTGTACGAGGCCGGCGAGGCGCTGCGCTACGACGCGCGCGCCGTGCGGGTGGGGCTGCGCGGCGCGTTGCGTGTCATGCAGGACCTCGGCATGATCCGCGACCCGATCCCGGCGCCGCCCCGGCCGTCGCACGAGGCGCGCCACACCACCTGGGTCCGCGCGTCACGCAGCGGCTTCCTCATCCTCGATGCCGAGCTCGGGAAGCACGTCCGCAAGGGAGGACGCCTGGGTGCGATCCTGGCGCGCCGGAGCCAGGACATGGTGGCCGACTCGCCGACGGCGTTGCGCTCTCCCGTGAGCGGTATCGTCATCGGCGTCACCCGCAACCCACTGGTCCACCTGGGGGACGCGCTGGTCCATGTCGCGCCGATCAACGTCCGGCAGAAAGCGCCCGCATGAGGCGCCGAATGACGGACCGCGCCGTTGCCCGGGGGCTCGCATGGGGCTTCGCCTGCGCCCTCGCCTTCGGCGTGGCGCCGGCTGACGCGAACCGGGAGGTAGGTGTCGGGGAGACTCCGCGAGGAATCCGCGGCGGCGCGGACCGGGCGCCTACGGCGACTCGACGTGCTGGACGCCGTTCACGAAGTACGACGTGTCGCCGAAGCAGGTAGAGGGCAGGCCGAGGTGTTGCTCATAGTGGATCGCTACGCGTTGTCCCATGCTCCTGGCGATCTGATCCGCCACGACGCTGTCCCGCACCGTGAAGTGGAAGACCTCCGGCATGGCGCCCGGAAGGTTGGCCATCGCCAGCTCTCCTTCCCAGGTCTTGCAGATCCATCCCTTGCGGGAGAATTTCTGCACGTAGCCGGCCCGCTCCCCCGAGGCGTACGTGAAGGTCAGGGCGGCCCAGGTGTAGAGCGCGAAGAGCAGCCCGCCCCCCACGATCAAGAGGAGGACGAAGCGACGGAAGGTGCGACGCCTGCCGGAGCTTGTTGGAGCGGTGTCGGGCATCGTCGGATTCGACATCGGCGGGCGGGATCTCACCACAATCCCGTCGCCGGCGCAACCGCGTCCCCGATCCGGCCCGCGATGGCGGGGCCGTGTCCGCTCGGCTGACATGCAGACGCTCATCAGCATCGCGGTCGGCATCGGACTCTCGGCGGCCTGCGGCTTCCGGGTGTTCGTGCCGCTTCTGGCGTTGAACCTCGCGGCGCGCGGCGGTCACCTGCCGCTCGCCTCGGGGTTCGCCTGGATCGGATCGACGCCGGCCCTCTGGGCCTTCGCCACCGCCACCGCGATCGAGGTGGCGGCCTACAAGGTGCCGTGGCTCGACCACCTGCTCGATGTCGCGGCCACCCCCGCTGCCGTCGTCGCCGGGATCCTCGCCACCGCGTCGGTGGTCGCCGATCTGCCTCCGGTTGTGCGATTCTTCGTGGCGATCCTGGGCGGCGGGGGAGCGGCCGGCATCGTGCAGGCGGCGACCGTGCTGATGCGGGTGAAGTCCACCCTCGCCACCGGCGGCCTGGCCAACCCGCTGTTCGCGACCGCCGAGCTGGGTGGGG
>JAYUCR010000273.1:0-1697 GCA_043740165.1 Acidobacteriota bacterium
TCCGGCCTGGCGGAACGATGCGCGGCGCGGACCGCCAGCGGGTGGACCCGCGCCCCCTCCTCCTTGATGCGCATCTGCTTCGACCAGAGCTCCAGGAAGGTATTGAACTTGTTCGCGACGTTGTTGTACATGAAGCGCTCCGCCAGGTTGCGCATCTCCATCCCCTGGTACTTGCGGAGCAGGCGCGCGAGCGACTCGCGCTGATCGGTGGGAGGACGGCCCAACCGCCCGGCAAAGTAGAGGTCGTACTGGACCTTCAGGCGGCGGATCTCGTTGTCGATATGCTTCAGCTCTTCTTCGAGCGGCATCGGGGCCCTTTCCGGGGCGGACTCCAGCCGGAATATAGGGTTTCCGGGGGAGTGATTCAACGGAACTTTGACACTCCGCCGCGGGTGTGCTGAAATCGCGCCCCGTCCGAGGACAGCCGATGCCACCCTTGCGCTCCACCCGCGACCGATCCGCCGCCCTGCGGGCCCTGCCGCAGATGAACCAGCTCCTGACGAGCCGGGAGATCGGCGCGAGCCTCGAGCGCCACGGGCGTGTGGTCGTCGCGGCGCTCCTGCGGGAGCGCCTGGGCGACCTGCGCGTGGCGGTGCGCCGGGGTGCGCTGGACGGGGAGGGGCTTGCGGCCGCTGTGGCGGCCCTTCCGGCGTGGCTCGAGGACGCGGCGCGACGGCGCGCCACCTCCGGCCTCATGCCGGTCATCAACGCCACCGGCGTCATCCTGCACACGAATCTCGGCCGAGCTCCTTTGCCGGCGAAGACGGTGGGGCGCGTGGGAGAGGTGGCGGGGAGCTACACCACCCTCGAATACGAAATTGCAAGCGGCCGGCGCGGCTCGCGGGCGTCGCACCTCGATCGGCTCGCGGCGCTCCTGTTCCCCGGTCAAGCGCTCATGGTGGTCAACAACAACGCCGCCGCGGTGCTCCTGGCGCTGAACTCCCTGGCCGAGGGGCGCGAGGTGGTGGTGTCACGCGGCGAGCTGGTGGAGATCGGCGGATCGTTCCGCATCCCCGAGATCATGGCGAAGAGCGGCGCCGTGCTGCGCGAGGTGGGGACCACCAACAAGACCCGCCTGCGGGACTACGAGCGCGCGATCTCGCCGCGCACGGGGCTCCTGCTCAAGGTGCACCCGAGCAACTACCGCATCGTCGGCTTCACGGTCGACACCCCGCTCCAGGATCTGGCCCGGCTGGCCCACAGGCGGCGCCTGCCGCTCCTCATGGATCAGGGGAGCGGCAACCTGCTCGACCTGACCCCCTACGGGGTGCGGCGCGAGCCGACGGTGCAGGAGGCGCTCCGGGCGGGGGTCGATCTCGTCTGCTGCAGCGGGGACAAGCTTCTGGGCGGGCCGCAGGCAGGGCTGCTCATCGGTCGAAAGGCCGTCATCACGCGCCTCAAGGAGAATCCCCTGGCGCGCGCCTTGCGCGTCGACAAGATGATCTACGCCGCGCTCGAGTCGGTGCTGATGGCGCATGTTCAGGGCACGGCAACCTCGAGCGTTCCGGTGTTGAGCATGATCGCCCTGTCGAGCGCCGCGATCGAGAAACGCGCCCGTGGCTTGATCGAGCGGGTGCAGCGGCGGTCCGGCTCCGACGCCGGGCTGTCCATCGTGCCGGGGAAGTCGGTGGTGGGGGGCGGATCGGCTCCCGACGAGGGGCTGGCGACGGCGCTCATCGCCGTGCGCGCTCCCGGAC
>JAYUCR010000274.1:0-4238 GCA_043740165.1 Acidobacteriota bacterium
CTTCCCGATGAGAACTGTCCGTGCAGCTTCGCGCGCGCTCTTCCTTTTGGCCGTGGTGGCCCTTGCGGGGGGAGAGGTGGCGCTCGCCTCGAACCTCGGCGTCCGGTTCAACAAGCCCCTTGTGCTCGCCGGTGCCGGCAACATCGGCAACAACTGGACATCGATTCCCAACCTCAACCCCTACGGCACCGCCGCCGGCCTCTGCAGCCAAACCGGCCTGGTCTCGACGGGTTTGGTACGTGCCCAGATCACCATCCATAATCCGGTCACCGGGGCATTCACCTCGGTCTCATGCGGGACCGTGAATGCTGCGAACTTGCTGCTTCCGCCCTGCCAATGCGTGCGCATCCGCAGCGCGGGCCCGAACGCGCCCGCGAACATCGTCATCGCCGGCGCGCACGACCCCAGCGTGAGCTGCACGGTCCTCCTGCCCGGAGCAGGACAGATCGGAAACCTCTGGTACTCGCCGCCCTACACGGGAACGGCGCGCACCGTTAAAGATATCTGCGTTCAGGCCAATCTGAGCGCCGGGTTAACCCCAGCCACCCTGCTCTGGATGCCCGCCGACGGCAGCATACCGATACTGTATTCGTGTTCGAGCTCGCTCGCTCAACTGACGCCACTGATCACCGGAGACTGTTTTAAGATCCGCGACACCAAAGGTCCCAAGACATTCGTGCCCGAGGTTTACTAGGAGGACCGGACGATGAAACCCGCGATCAACCTCGTTCTGATGTCTGCCCTCATCATCGTTGCCGGCTCGGGACCGAGCCCCGTGTGGGCCCAGTGCAGCCTCTCCAGCAACTGCCCCGCCAGCCTCTCACTCCCGCTGCCCGCCTGCTCGTCACCGGTCGCGACCACCTGCACCCTCCCGGGAATGCTCACCTTTCTCGACCAGACCACCATGACATGGCCCGCGGCGCCGCTCGGCTGCCCGACTGACTATGACGTTGCCATCGGCGACTTGGGTTGCCTCCACGGGACCTGCTCATTCGAATACTCCAGCCCGTACTGTTTCATCGGGAATACCGCCGCGCAGACCGCGGTCCATACAGTGATACCGGCCTTGGGGGAAGGCTACTACTACGTGGTCCGGGTGGACGATGAGACCTGGAACGGCAGCGGCACAGGAGAGTGCGTCGATCACGACGCGCTCCTGATACCGATCCCCACCTGCCCCTAGCCCAAGGGCGAGGCTGAGCTGCCGGGGCGAGGCTGAGCCGCCGGGCCCGCCGCGCCCGATACCTTGGACGTCGGCGGCACCTCGGGTATGCTCCCCGCGCCTCGAGGGGCGAAGGGGGATCCCTTGACAGGACTGCCGGCTTCCGGCGCGCCGGCCGCAGCTCCGCGGTGGCGGGTGCGGATCGTCTTCATCGCGCTCTGCGTCGGCGTCCTCGCCGGATTACTGGAAGGAGGCGCGCGGCTCTGGTACGCGGTGCGGGGCCGGTTGAGCTGGCGCCCGCGTCCCGCCGCGGCCGCGGCCGTGGGGGCGCGGCCGGCGCCGACCGCCGCCGAGATCGAAGCCGCCGGCCGCGCCCTCGATCTCGATCCGTACGAGATCGCCGACCTGTCGCAGCCGCGGCACTGGCGGCTGCGCGCCGGCTATCGCGCCACGGTGCGCGAGGTGCTCGACGCGAAGCGCCGCGAGGGGCGCGTCCTGGCGGTGCGCTACATCGAGAAGCGTGCCCCCGAGCTCGGCATCGCTCCCGACGACGTCGCCATCGCCATCAACGACGACGGGTTCCGCGGCCCGCCACTCGACCGGGCGCATGCCCGCTTCCGCATCCTCTCTCTCGGCGACTCCTGCACCTTCGGGACGTTCCTGTCGCAGGAATTCGGATACCCGCGCGCCCTGGAGCGCGAGCTCTCGCGCCGCGGCTTCGCGGTGGAAGCGATCAACGCCGGTGTCGAGGCGTACGTTCCGCGCAACGACCTGCTGCGGCTGGACGAGTTCCGCGCCCTGCGGCCCGAGATCACCACCATCTACCTCGGCTGGAATGCCCTGTGGGGCGAGCGCTTCCTCGAAGAGGTGACGCGCCCCGGCCGCGCGCTCAAGAGCGTCCGTCTCTTCGGGGAGGCGTACGAGCGGGCGCGCCAGACCTTCGGCGATCGGAACCGGCAGGCGATCGAGGACTATGCGCGCCCCAAGCATCCGAATCGCAACGCGCCCGAGGTGCGGCTCCTCGACGCGTTCACCCCTTCGTTCATGCCCGACATGACCATGATCATCGAAGGAATGCAGGCGGCGGGCAGCCGCGTGGTGCTGTTGACGCTGCCGGGCCTGTATGCCATGGACGAGGATCCTTCGCCGCGCGCCCTTGAGATCGGCCACCTGCCGACCTTCACCGACAACCCCTTCGTGCTGGCGCGCATGGCGGAGCGCTACAACGAAGCCCTGCGCGACCTGGCCCGCGAGCGCGGCTGCGACCTGATCGATCTCGCGGGCTGGAGCCGGGAGGCGCTGCGGCCGCGCGACGCGCAATTCCTCGACTCGGTCCACCTGGTCGAGACGGCGCAGGAGAAGCTGGGGCTCCATCTGGCCGAGGCGCTCGCGCCGCTGCTGCCGGCGTCGGCGCGCCAAGCGCCCGCGCCGCCGCGCTGACGCCGCGGGCTTGCCTACTGGAAGTCGCGCGGGATGGTGTCGTTCCAGGTCTTCTCGCGGATGACGAGGCCGTCCCTCAGGAGGCGGCGGACACCGGTGTAATAGAAATTGTCGCGATCGCTGCGGAAGGTCAGGCGGCTTTCCCAGACGAGGGTCCGGTCGGCGAGCGTGACGGTCGTGCTGTGCTCGCCGGTGACCGACGTGGCCTCGGGGTGATCGTCCCAGGCCTCGTGGGTGATGACCTCGGTGTTGCGCTCGATGCCCCACGGATACTGCGAACCGCCGGTGTTGGTCGCGACGACCTTCGTGGTGTGGCGCTGCGGGTTGCGGTCGATGGAGGAGATCTCTCCATAACCGGAGGGGGTCCCCGCGTCGAGCGTGCCGAACCCCACCAGCGGCGCGGCTTCTTTCTCCGGCGGGAGGAAGTGCGGCCGTGGCCGATCGGCCGCCGGGACCACGGGCAACAGCAGCCGCGTGGGGTTCTCGCCCCCCAGGTGCAGCGTCGTCGTCATCGGGTAGGGGCTCGGCCAGAGCATCGGCCACTGGGCGTTGCCGACCGCCAGCCGCATCCGGTGCCCCTTCGGGAAGATCCACGAGGTGAAGTGCATCTCGATGTCGAGGTTCACGACGCGTCCCGGCTCGAGCGCCTGCGGATTTTTCGCCGAGACGCGGTGCGCCCCGTTGAAGCCGGCGCCGGCCACCAGCGTCACCGTGCCGTCCGGGGCGATGTCCGACAGGCGCGCGAACCAGTGCGCCAGGGGGGCATCCGCCGACACGTTCAGGACCGCGTGCGGCAGCCCCAGGATCTCGACCTCCTGTTCGAGCGGCGCGCCGTCGTAGACCAGGCTCAGCGCATCGGAGGGGCGCTGGTCCGGGGCCACGTCCCCCCACCACATCACCGGTCCGCCCACCTCGGCGCCGGAGGTGGGCACATAGCGCAGCTGGTGAGCCGCCGCCTCGGCCGGAACGCTTCCGCCGCCGGCGGGGGACGCGCCCGACAGTGAATGGTCGGGCTTCGGATAGAGCGTCTCGCTCCGGATGCGCGCGATCGGCCAGCCGTCCTCGAAGCGCCACTCTCCCGGCGCCTCCTTGAGGTACGGGCCCGGCGGATGCCAGCGCCGGACGAAGACGGCGAGCTTCGGCTCGCTCATGATCCCGGTGTCGCGTCCCTTGAGCCACTGGTCGAACCAGCGGACCGCCTCGTGGCGCCACTCGATCCCCGGCTGCGGATAGGCATCGTGGGGGAAGCAATGCGACCAGGGGCCGACGATCGCCTTGATCGGCGCCTTCAAGTGCTCGAGCATGCGCGGCACGCTGTCGCGGTAGCCGTCGTACCATCCGCCGATCACGAAGGTGGGGATCCGGATCGACTCATAGCGCGTCTTGAGCGCGGTGCGATCCCAGAACGGGCCGTCGCGCTGCTGCCGCTTGTAGGTGAGCGTCCAGGGCGGGCGATCGAACCGCTCCGCGAAATATTTCTCGTCGATCACGTAGTCCGGCGCGCCCGGCATCGCGTTCGCCAGGTCCATGCTCATCTCCCACGAATCGACGTGCATGATCCCGTCCATGAAATGCACGTCGTCCTGGTACAGGTCGTCCGTGGCGTCGACCGCGATGATCGTCTTCAGCGCCGGCG
>JAYUCR010000275.1:0-10258 GCA_043740165.1 Acidobacteriota bacterium
CGGCAGCCGCCACGAACGACCCGGACGTCTTAGTCCCCCCCAACTCCCTCCCACCTCACAGAGCGAGAACCAGAGCAATCGGCGACAGGCGGCTGCCGGCCGGCTCTACAACCTCACCCACAACCTCACCGAGGAGGCTTACGCAATGTCGTGCCTGAAATGGATCAAGACGTTGGCGATCGTGCTTATCGCGACGGTTCCGCTGCTGTTCGCCGGAGACTCCGGCAAGTGCAAGTACAGCACCCAGGACTGCCTCGACCACATGGCCTCCAAGATGAAGACCAGCGGCTGGGTCGGCGTCGAGCTCGAGCACAACGAGGACACCGGTGCTTTGACGGTGTCCAAGGTGGTGCCGGGCAGCCCCGCCGAGGGCGCCGGCATCCAGCCCGGCGACCAGCTCTTCGCCCTGAACGGTGTCGAGATCAACGACAAGAATGACGAGGCGCTGGCGAAGGCTCGCGCCGACTGGAAGCCGGGTCAGAGCGTCAACTACACCATCAAGCGCGACGGGCAGGAGAGGCATGTCTCCCTCACGCTCGGCCAGATGCCGGCCGATGTCCTGGCGCGGTTCGTCGGCCAGCACATGCTGGAGCACGCATCGAGCGCGATGGCGGCGAAGTAGCATCGGGGGCCGGCGTCGATTTTCGCCGGCCTTCGCGTAACGGAGCGCGGGGTCGCGCTTACGGAACCGGACCACCACCGGTGAGGCGGCCCCGCGCTCTTCCGTTTGCAGGGGGAAGTGACAGGGGGATGTTAGAATGGCTTCCATGAATCGACTGGCACGCACGCTGCTCGGCACGGCGCTCGTCCTGGGGTTGGCCGCCTCCACGATGCCGCTCCGGGCCGGCGACTCCTCCACCGTGCACAAGAAATGCCCTTACACCACCCAGGACTGCCTGAACCACATGGCCGCCCGGATGAAAACGAGCGGCTGGGTCGGCATCGAATACGAGATGGACGATACGACCGGTGTCGCCACGGTGACGCGCGTCGTGCCGGCGAGCCCGGCGGAGAAGGCCGGCCTGCAGAAGGACGACGTCCTGTTCAGCCTCAACGGCGTCGAGATCAACGCGAAAAACGAGGACGCGCTGGTGAAGGCGCGCAAGGAATGGAAGCCGGGGCAGACGGTGCAGTACATCGTCAAGCGCAACGGGCAGGAGCGGCCGATAGCACTGACCCTCGGCGAAATGCCGGCCGACGTCCTGGCGCGCTTCGTCGGCCAGCACATGCTGGAGCATGCCGAGGCCGACGCCGCCACGCCGCCCCCGCCCCCCGCCCCGGCCCCGGCCCCGGCCCCCAAGCCGAAACCCAAGAACTGAGCACCGCCCTCTTTGGTACACTTACCCGCAAACCAAGGAGGCACGATGGCCGAAACCACAACCCTTCGCCGTCCACGCTCCGGCCGGATGATCGCCGGGGTGGTTGCCGGGCTCGCCGACAGGTTCGGAATCGATCGCAGCATGGCCCGCATCGCCTACACACTGCTGTCGATCCTCTCGGTCGCCTTCCCGGGGATCCTGGTCTACATCATCTGCTGGATCATCGTGCCCGAGGGGGACTGAGGCGCGGCGCCGGGACGGCGCCGCTCAGACCGCGAAGGTCTCCGGCTTCCAGGTCAGCCCGAGCTCCGACGGCGGCGCCATGTAGCCAGCGAGCGCCGAGGCGGCGACCACCGTCGGGCTGGCGAGGTACCCCTCGCCGCCGAGGCCCATCCGGTTCTGCCAGTTGCGGTTGAACGAGGTGATGGCGCGCTGACCCTGCCCGAGCGCGTCGGGGCCCTGGCCGAAACAGGGACCGCACCACGACTCGCGGATCAGTCCCCCGACGCCGCGGAAGACGTCGGCGATCGATTCTCCCTGAAGCCGCGGCTCCTTCTGCTCGATCTGCTTTTTGACCGTGCCGCTTCCGGGGAAAATGACGAACTCCACCCCCTTGGCGATGCGCGCGTGCCCCGAGGCGCGCGCCGCTTTCAGGACCAGGGCCGCGCCGAGCAGGTCGTCGTACGAGCCGTTGGTGCAGGAGCCGATGAGCGCCTTGTCGAAGGTCAGCCGCTCGCGAGCCACCTCTTCCGCGGGGAAGGCGTTGCCGGGACTGAACGGCTTCGCCACCATCGGCACGACACTCGACAGGTCGAGCGCTTCGTCCTTGGCGAAGACCGCCTCGGGACCTGTGGTGATCGGCGGATAGGGCAGCCGGATGCCGCGCGCCGCGTACCAGGCGTCGGTCAGTGCGTCGCGGGCGAAGATCCCGTTCTGCGCCTCCGCCTCGGCCATCATGTTGGCGATGGTGTTGCGGTAGGTCATCGGGAGGCTCCGTGCAGCGTCGACGAACTCCACCCCCATTCCTTCCGCCTGCGCCTTCCCCCAGCGGCGCAGCAGCTCCAGCACGATATCTTTGCCGCTCACCCAGGGCTGCAGGCGCCCGCTGAAGACGACGCGCCGCTGGGGCGCCAGGCTGAAGTAGATGTAGCCGGTCGCCCATCCGAACCCCAGCGTGGTGCTGCCGATGCCGATGCCGATCGCTCCATAGGCCCCGTACGCCCGGCTGTGCGAGTCGGCGCCGGGATAGAACCCGCCGGGAACTATCAACCCCTGCTCCGGAAAGTAGAAGTGGAAGATGCCGTCGCCGGGCGCGGCGTAGTGCGGCTTGCCGATGCCGTGCCGCCGCGCGAACTGGCGCGAGATCTCCGTCTGGTGGTCGTCTTCGTCCTTGCCGGTGAAGACGAAATGATCGGCCGCCACGGCGATCTGACGCGGCAGGATGGTGTTGCCGCCGGTGATCTGATTGAAGGTGTGGATGGCGAACGGCGCCGTGCCGTCGGAGCCGGGGAGCAGATCGGCGTAAAGGCGCAGCGTCTGGCCCGGCTTGACCGCGGCGTCCCGGTCGACCCGATGCGCCCAGGCGATCTGCTCGGTCAGCGTCAGCCGGCGCGCCACCGCCTCATCCGGAAAGGCGACCAATGGCGTCGCGGACACGGAGGCCACGAACTCGCGCCGGCCGACCTCGAAGATGCCGCCGTCGCGGCGGATCCCCTCCTCCTTCTCGGTCAGCGGCACCGGCGTGTAGCTCTTGCCGCGCGTGACGTTTTTCAGGGCGCGGGTGCCGGTGTCGAACGAGAATTCGTCGCCGTCCTGCGCCTCGGCCACCGCCTCCGGGCACTGCGCCACGTGTAGTCCAAGATTAATCGCGTTGCGGCGGAAGATGTCCCCCATGTTCCGGCCGCAGACGATCACCATCTCGAGGCCGACCTCGTCGGCGACCCCCTTCAGTCCGGCCGGCGACATCTCGCGCGACGACCCGATGGCGAACCGGTCCCCCGCGATCAGGAAGGTCTCGCCGCGGTGCACGCGCTGCCGGAAGTCGGGCATCAGGTAGCGGAACGAGCCGGCCTTCCAGCGCTCGTCGAGGGTCTCGAGGCTCTCCGAGACGCAGTCGGCGGCCGGGGTGATCTGATCGGTGTCGATGGCGTCGCGCTTCTCCCCCGGTCGCGCCGGGTCCCAGAAGACGAGTGCCTTCCCGGTGATGGCGTGCGCGCCGGCTCCGCTGGTGCGCGGCTGCGGCGCCAGCGCCGGGAGCTGCTCGAGGGTGACCCCCTTCTGCAGGCGGACGGGGGCGATCGGACCGGCGGAGGATGGCGGCGTCCTGCTCATAGAGCCCTGATATTACCGGAAAAGCCCGAGAACGCCTTCCACCCTTCTCACGCGCCTCGCCCGTATACACTGACGAACGGTCGGGAGGCCGAAGCGCACCATGGACAGCGACAGCACCCTGATGCGGCGGATCCGGGACAAGGACGAACGCGCCTTCGCGCTCCTGGTCACGCGCCACGGCGGACGGATGCTGGCGGTGGCGACCCGGATGCTCGGCTCGCGCGCCGACGGTGAAGACGCGGTGCAGCACGCCTTCATGCGCTGCCTGACGGCGGCCGGCGCCTACCGACCCGAGTGGGCGGTCTCCACCTGGCTCTATCGGATCCTGACCAACGTCTGCATCGACGAGATCCGGAGGCGCCGGGTGCGCGAAGGCCTCGGCGCCGCGACGCCCGATCCGTTCGGCCGCGAAACGCGGCGGCGCGGCGGCGGCGCGGGCGACGAGCCGGCGGCCGCTCGCGAACGGCCGGGTGCGCGCATCGATCTGCAGCGCGCGCTCATGAAGATGCCCACCGAGGCCCGCGTGCTGCTGATCCTCCGATATGTCGACGGCCTGTCGTACAACGAGCTGGCCTGCGTGCGCGGCATCTCGGTCAACACGGTGAAGAGCCAGCTCTGGCGCGGCAAGGCGATTCTCAAAGCGATTCTGAAGAAGGAGGGGCTACGATGATGACCACGATGAGCGAGCCAAAACAGATGAGCCTCGATGAGATCCTCGACCGCGAGCTGGTGCCGGGAGGGGCTGGTGACGATGCCGCGACCTCCGCCCGGCTCGTCCGGCGCGTGGTGGCCGGCGCCCGCCGGCATCTCACGCAGCTCGAGCGGATCCGCGACGGCTTCGTGGTGGACGCGAGCGAGCGCGGCGTCACCGCCATCCATCCCGGGAAAGAGGCCGAAGCCGCCGGCGTCGCCGCGAGGCTGCTGGCCGAACAGGGGCGCGAGGAGCTGCTGCAGTACCTCGACGGCGAGCGGTCGTACTTCGAGGTGCCGGTCGACCTGTCGCGGCTTCCGGCCTTCCAGCAGAAAGTCCTGGACGAGGCACAGCGGATCCCGTTCGGCCAGGTCCGGTCGTACACCTACCTCGCGGAGCGCGTCGGCCACCCGCGCGCGGCGCGCGCCGTCGGCACCGCTCTCGGGCGGAATCCGGTGCCGTTCATCGTGCCCTGCCACCGCGTCCTGCGCGGCGACGCCTCGCTCGGTGGCTACGCCTTCGGTCTCCCGATGAAGACCGACCTCCTGACCCTCGAGCACACGACCCCGGTCCTCGAGGGCTGCACGACGACGCACATCGTCTGCCGCGTCGGCTGCGCCGCCCTGCGCCGCGCCCGCCCGGAGAACCGGGTCGTCTTCGCCGCGGTCGGCGACGCCCGCTCGGTCGGCTACCGCCCCTGCCGCCTCTGCCGCCCGACCGACCGATGAGCCCCGCCGATCCCGCGCCGCGCTCCGCTCCGGACCTGGCGCAGGACCTGACGACGCGACTTGGGGCAGTCGACTGGGCGGCGATCGAGCGCTCGCTCTGGGCGATCGGCTCCGCCCGGCTGCCGCGGATCCTGACGCAGGCCGAGTGCGAGGCGCTCGTCGCCCTCTACGAAGACGAGGCGGCGTTCCGGAAGCGCGTCGATATGGAGCGGCACCGTTTCGGGGCGGGCGAATACAAGTATTTCGCGGCGCCCCTGCCGCCGCCGGTGCAGACATTGCGCACCCACGCCTACCCGCCGCTCGCCGCCATCGCCAATCGCTGGCAGAAGGCGCTCGCCGACGGCAGGCCGGGGCACGCCGCGACCGGCGCGGCGGCCACCTACCCGAGGGGCTTGCCCGAGTTCCTGCGTCGCTGCCGGAACGCAGGGCAGACGAAGCCGACGCCGCTCATGCTCCGCTACGAGACGGGCGGATTCAACTGCCTGCACCAGGACCTCTACGGCGAGATGGCCTTCCCGCTGCAGATGACCTTCCTCCTCAGCCGGCGCGGGAGTGACTTCGATGGAGGCGAGATGCTGTTCGTGGAGCAGCGCCCGCGCGAGCAGTCGCACGGCACGTCCGTCACACTGGATCAGGGAGAAGGGGTGATCTTCACCACCCGCTACCGGCCGGTGCTGGGGAAGCGCGGCTTCCGGCGCGTCGCCATGCGTCACGGCGTCAGCCGCGTCACCGCCGGCCGGCGCTTCACTCTCGGCATCATCTTTCACGACGCGAAATAAGCCTCGGACGGTCCTACTCGGCGCGCAGCGCTTCGATCGGGTCGAGCGCGGCGGCGCGGCGGGCCGGCAGGGCGCCGCTCAGCAGGCCGACGACGAACGACAGGCCGAGGGCGGCGAAGATGTATTCGATCGGGGTGCTCACCGGCAGGCCGGGCACGAACAGGTGCAGCAGTCGGATGATGCCGAGGCCAACGCCGACCCCCAAGGCACCTCCGGCCGTCGCCAGGAGCGCCGCCTGCAGCAGGAAGTAGGCCAGCACCTCGCCGCGCCGCGCGCCGAGGGCGCGCAGGAGGCCGATCTCCGCGACGCTCTCGTTCACCGAGATCCACATCATCGTCAGGATGCCGATGGCGCCGACCAGCAGCGAGATGCCGCCGATGGCGCCGACCGCCGCAGTCACGACGCTGATGATCCGGTCGAGGGTCTGCAGCATCGACTCCTGGCTGGTGATGGTGAAGTCCTCCTCCTGGTCGTGGCGGTCGAGCATCACCTGCTTGACCGCCGCCATCACCGCCTGCGTCCCCTGCGCGTTGCGGTAGAGGACGTCAATCTCGATCAGGTCGTCGCGGTTCAGGAGCGACATCGCCTCCGACACCGGCAGGAAGACGGTGTCGTCGAGGTCGATGTTGAGGAACTGCCCCTTCGCCTCCATCACGCCGATGACGCGGAACGGACGGCCGCCGATCCGGATCCGATCTCCCAGGGGGTTGGCTTCTCCGTACAGCTCCCACTTCACCTTCGATCCGAGCACCGCGACCTCGCCTCCCTGACGGGGGTCTCCCGCCGGCACGAACTTCCCCTGGCGCACGGTGAACTTCCAGACGCGCGGCATGTCGGCCGTGACGCCGTAGACCAGGACGCTCCGGCCGCGCGTGCCGGCCTCGACGCGCGCGTTGCCGAACGCCACCGGCATCGCGGTGTCGACCTGGGGGATGCGACGCAGCGCTTCGACGTCGTCGAGCGTCAGCTTGCGGATGGTGCCCGCCATCGCCACCGGGTTGCCGCCGGTGGTCTCCGACTTGCCGGGGTTGATGGCGATGATGTTGGTGCCGAATTGCGTGAATTCGGTGATCACGAAGACCCGGATCCCCTCGCCCAGGGAGGTCAGGAGGATGACCGAGGTGATCCCGATGGCGATGCCGAGCATGGTCAGCGCCGATCGCAGGCGGTGGCCCGTGACGGCCCCCCACGCCAGCCGCATCAGATCGATGTCGCGCATCGCTTCACACTCTCCGCTCGCGCCTTCAGCGGCGCGCCCTCATCGTCGCACCCTCAGTGCCGCGCCAGCGCCGTGACCGGGTCGAGGCGCGCCGCGCGCCGCGCCGGCAGGACGCCGAAGACGACGCCCGCCACGAACGACACGCCGAGCGCCGCCGCCACGGCCCACAGCGGCGGCTGCGCCGGCAGCGCCGGGAAGGCCTGCCCGAGCGCGGCGGCTCCCGCGTAGCCGGCCAGCAGTCCCGCCAGCCCGCCGGCGAACGACAGCAGGACCGCCTCCACCAGGAAGACCTGCTGGATGTCGCGCGGCGTCGCGCCGATCGCTTTCAGGAGCCCGATCTCGGAAGTCCGCTCCGACACCGACACCAGCATGACGTTCATGATGCCGATGCCGGCGACCGCCAGGGAGATGGCGGCGATGCCGGCGAGCGACAGGGTGAGCGCCCCGAGGATCCGGTTGAAGGCGGTCAGGACCGAGTCCTGGCTCAGGACGGTCACGTCCTCTTCTCCCTCGTGCCTCTCCTTCAGGACTCGCATGACCTCCTCCCGGACGTCGACCAGCTCCGAGTGCGCGCCCACCTCGATCATGATGCGGAACAGGGAGGACCGGTTGAAGATCTTGAGCCCGCTGGCCACCGGGACGAGCACCACTTCGTCCATGTTCACGCCCAGCGACGATCCTTTCGATTCGAGAACGCCGATCACCCGGAAACGCCAGTCGCCGATCCGGATCGACTGCCCAAGCGGGTTCGTGGCGCCGAACAGATCGTTCTGCACCTTCTGGCCCAGCACGGCGACCGACGCCTGCCGGTCGGGATCGATCTCGGGCAGGAACTCGCCCGACGCCACCTTGAGGTGCCGCACCTCGCGCAGCGCGCTGGTGCTGCCGAGCACGGTCGCCTCGCGCCGCCGGTCGCCGTAGCCGACCTGCGCCGAGCCGACCGCCAGCGGCGCGAGCCTCCGGATGCGCGGCACGTGCCGCCGCACCGCTTCCATGTCGCCCAGCGTCAGGTCGCGCGGCGTGCCGCCGAACAGCGGCGCGTTGCCGGTGGTCTCGGTCTTCCCCGGCAGCACGATCAGAAGGTTGCTGCCGAGCGCCATGAACTCCTGCGTCACGTACTGCCGCGCCCCTTCTCCCAGCGCCGTCAGCAGCAGCACCGCCGCCACCCCGATCCCGAATCCGAGGAGCGTCAGGATCGACCGCACCCGGTGGCCGCGCATCGCCTGGAGCGCGAACTGGATCCGATCGGGGAGCGTCATGCCGGCCTGCCGTCGTACGACACGCGGCCATCGACCAGGCGCACGACGCGTCGTGCCCGGTTGCCGACCTCCGGATCGTGGGTCACGACCAGCAGCGTCAGCCCCTCGCGGTTCATCTTCTCCAGAAGCTCGATGATCTCGTTCCCCGAGGCGCGGTCGAGGTTGCCGGTCGGCTCGTCGGCCAGGAGGATCGACGGCTTCATGATGGTGGCGCGCGCGATGGCGACCCGCTGGCGCTGCCCTCCGGAAAGCTGGTCGGGGCGGTGGTCGGCGCGATCGGAGAGCCCGACGGCGGCCAGCGCCGCGGCGGAGCGGGCGCGCCTCTCCGCGGGACGCACGCCGGCAAGGATCATCGGCAACTCGACGTTGCCGGCCGCGGTGAGCCGCGGCACCAAGTGGAAGAACTGGAAGATGAAGCCGATCCGGTGGCCGCGCACATGCGCCAGCGCTTCTTCATCCAGGCGCGCCACCTCCTTGCCGTCGAGCTGGTACGAGCCGGAGGTGGGGCGGTCGAGGCAGCCGAGCAGGTGCAGCAGCGTCGACTTGCCGGACCCCGAAGGCCCCATGATGGCGACGTAGTCGCCGTCCGGCACCGAGAGGGTCACCGACTCCAGCGCATGCACGACCTGATCGCCGACCTGGTAGTGGCGCGTCAGGTCACGCAGCTCGATCATCGGTCAGTGCGCCGCGCCGGCAGTCCCGGTCGCGGCCGCGGCGCCGGCCGCCGGCTTTGTCGACTCGACCGCTCGCGCCCCTTCCTTCACCTCGGCGCGGTCGAGCGACACCACGATCGCGTCGTTCTCCTGCAGCCCCTCGAGCACCTCGGCGAACTCCCAGTTGCGCAGGCCGGTCTTGATCGGCGTGCCGTCGAGCTTGCCGTTCACCAGCTTCAGGACGCGATCCCCCTCCAGGATGGCGAACGAGGGTATCCGCAGGACGTTGTCCTTCTTCCTGAGGATGATCTCGACGTCGGCCGAGGTGCCGGGGAGCAGCGTGCGGCTGAAGGCGGCGTCGTCGAACTCGGCCTCGATCTCGAGGGTGCGGTTCTGCGCCTCGGTGTCCTGAACGTAGGGCGCCACCTTGGCGACATGGCCGGCGAACGACTTGCCGGGAAAGGGATCGAGCGTGAGACGCGCCGGCTGCCCCGTAACGACCTTCCCGGCATCCACCTCGTCGAGCGGGGCCTTCACGTAGATCGAGGTCGGGTCGATGATGTCGTAGATCGGCGGGATCATCATCGCGGCCGGCGACGGCGAGGCCCACTCGCCGACCTCCGCCTTGAGATCGGCCACGATGCCGTCGAACGGGGCGCGCAGAACGGTCTTGTCGAGGTTCGCCTGCGCCACGCCGACGGCGCTGCGCCCCTGCTCGACGCTCGCCTTCGCCGCCTCGCAGCGCGCCGCCGCCGCGTCGCGCACGCTCCGGAGCTGCTCCACGATCTCGTCCGAAATGATGTTCTGCTCGCGCAGGTTCTCGCTGCGCTTCAGGTTGCGCCCCGCCTGCTCGGCGGTGAAGCAGGCCTCGCGCGCCGACGCCTCGGCGGTCAGCACCTCGGCGCGCGCCAGCGCCAGGTTGGCGCGCAGATCGCGATCGTTGATCCGCAGCAGGACGTCCCCCGCCTTCACCACCGCCCCGTCGCGCGGCCCGATGAACTCGATCTGCCCGCCGATCTGCGGGCTGATCCGGGCCCTCCGCCGCGCCGTCACCGTCCCCGCCTTGCTGTTGCTGACCGTCTCCTCCACCGTGCCGCGCGCCACGCGGTGCAGCGTCACCGGGACCGGCTTCGGCCGGAAGACGGTCAGCTTCAAAATGACGATGACCGCCACGATGGCGGCCACGATGCCGATGCGTTTGGCCCAGCGGCCCATCCCCACCTCACTCTTCGGAGGCGGAGATTATCACGGGGCACGCTTCGGTCGAGCGGGCCCGCAA
>JAYUCR010000276.1:0-10249 GCA_043740165.1 Acidobacteriota bacterium
TCGTAGTGGATGCGCGCCGCGGCGATCGGGTCGCCGGCGCGCAACAGCAGCCGGGCCGCGTCCTCGAGACGGCCCGCCTTGCGGTACAGCGCGGCGGCATTGCCGTAGTCGCGCGACTTCTCCAGGAGGCGCGCCGCCTCGACCGGCTGGCCGGCGAGGGTGAAGAGATCGGCCGCCTGCTCGACCTCCCCCTCTCTCTCCATCAGCTGCGCGGCGCGCAGCATGTTGCCCCCCTGCTTCCAGGCCTCGGCGGCGAGGAAGAGGCTGCCGGCCTTCTCCAGCACCTCCGCCGCCTCGCCATGCTTCCCCTGGCGCGTCAGGATCTCCGCCCGCACGACCGGGGCGAGGGTCGAGAGGTCCTTGCCGGAGTCGCGCAGGACGGCGCAGGCCTCGTCGGGGCGCTGCAGGCGCAGCAGGATCTCGGCTGCCTTCTCCGTCTGGCCGGCCTGTTTCCAGGCCTGCGCCGCCGGCTCGAGGAGCAGCGCCGCCTCGAAGTGCGGCGCCGCCACCGCCGGCTGCGCAAGACGCATCAGCAGCTCACCGCAGTAGCGGTGGTAGCGGACGATGGTCGCCAGGTCTTCCTCGCTCCGGAAGGCCTCTTTCGAGTGCGCCTCGGCGGCGGCGATGAGCGATTCGAACATGCGGACCGCGGACTGGTGGTGCCCGGCCTTCACGTAGAGCAGGCCGGCCCGCTCGGCATAGCCGGCCTTCTCGCAGGCCTCGGCCGCCGAGGCGAACTGGTCGAGGGATTCGAAGATGTCGGCGGCGCGCGCGTGCTGGCCGGCGCGGCTGTAAAGCCAGGCGGCCCGATCGCGATTCTCCAGCCGCAGCTCGATGTCGGCCGCCGCCTTCAGGTCGCCGGCCTTCAGGTAATGCATCGAGGCGGAGGTGAAATCGCCCATCTCCTCCGCGAGGCGCGCCGCCAGCTCAAAATGCCGGCCCTGCAGGTACATCTCGTTGGCGCGCTGCCAGTCGCCGGCCAGTCGATAGAAATCTCCCGCCTGCGAGTAGTCCCCCGCCCGGGCGGCGGCGCGGGCTCGGCGTGCGTAGGAGCCGACCGTCGACATCGTCCGGGAGAATCTAGGGGCCGGTCCGGGTATTCGCAAGGGCCGGCGCGCCAGTGCCAGGGCCTCCACGGTGGCGCGAAGCGTGTTGCAGGCTAGGGCACGGGTGTCCCCTGGAGGTGGACTTGCAATCGTTTAAGCAATGGTGGCTGGGGCTCTTGGGCAGGCGGGCGGGACTACTGGGCGTACTTGAGGCGGTGGAGTCGGTTCGACGGCAGGAGCGGGGTGGGCCACTCGCGTCGGTAGAGGATTCGACAGATATCGGGGACATCCTCGCGGTTGGGGAAGAGCCGCCGCGACAGGATGCGGCTCCAGGCCCAGCGCTGTGACGTTAGTCCAACCTGCATCGCCGGCGTTCCCCGCGACGGGCAATTCTCCGACACACCTTTCATGAAGTTGCGCCAGACGGCGGTCAGGTGCAGGCGCTCCATGACCGCATTGAGCCGCCGGCCGAAGGCGATGGTCTCGCGCCGGTAGTGCGCTCCGGTGTGCCGGAGGAGCTGGTGCAGGGCGTCGACCGGGAACATGGCTTCGTCGCGGGCCCGCGCGGCGGCAGAGCGCGGCGAGCCTTTGGGGCCGCGCTCCGGGTTGCGAAAACGGCGCAGTGACAGGCGGTGGCATTGCGCGTGATGGGCCACGGCGCTCTGGTACGCCGGGTGGTCATCGCAGCGCACCTCGAGCACTCCCGGAGACGGGATCAGCGAAGTCATCCGGTCGAACACCCTGGTGGCGGAACCCGCATACCCGCCGAACCGAGGCCTATCGGGACGCCGGGCCAGTCGGACTGCCTGGTGCGGCGACGTGTGCCCCGTGCGACGATGCGGCGCCGGGTCGAGGAGGTACCAGAACCACGATTTCGCGCCCACGACCGTGGCCACTCCGAACGGGTAGTCCTGCGTGAACTCGAACACCTCGAAGTGGTCGAAGACGAAAGGCTCGGCGGTGCGGCCGCGCAGCTCATTCAGCGCCCGCCCGTGCAACAGGAGGGCGTGCCTTCCCAGGCGGGCGCTCAGCGCCGTTACCGTGGACGGAGCGCAGGCGACGGTCCGCGCGATTTGCCGATGCGCCGACCCAGCCTGAAGCCCCGCGGCGACCGGGACGAGCAGCTCGGGCCGCTTGAGAAAATACGACAGCGCGAACGATTGCCGCGAGAAGGTGTGACGGCAGGTCGGGCAGAAGAAGCGTGGAATCCGCCAGCGCCTATGAGTGCGGTAGAAGCCGTGGCGTCGGAACCGGTAGCCACGTTCAGTGCGATGATGCTCCGGACAGGCCGGACGCGGGCAGAACGGCGGCCGAAACGCTTGCAGTCGCTCCACGGGGGTACCAGGCCAGTGCATGCCCGGCGATAGAACAAACCCCGTGCCCACTCCCTGGGTGGCCGAAACCCAGGCAATCGGCCAAGTTCCCCACGCCCCCGTGTTCGAATCCGTCCAGCTCAGCCAGCCAGCAGCTCACTCTCGACCACCACACGCTTCGCGCCACGGTGGGCTAGGCCTTGAACGCTTCGTCGATCAGCTTCTTAAGCTCCCCGTCCTCATGCATCTCCACGACGATGTCGCTGCCGCCGATGAATTTCCCCTTGATGAACACCTGGGGAATGGTCGGCCAGTTGGAGAAGCTGGAAAGGGTCTCCCGGATGCGCGGATCGGGCAGGATGTCGACCACCTTGAAGGGCCGGCCGATCTCCTGGAACAGGGCGATCGTCCGGGCGGAGAAGCCGCAACGGGGCGCCTCCTTGGTCCCCTTGACGAACAGGATGATGGTGTTGCTGGCGATGTCGTTCTTGATGTCGGCGAGAATCTTTTCGTCCACCATTTGGGGTCTCCCTTCCGCTTCAGGGGGTCAAGGTCTTGAGCGCCAGGGCATGGATCGCCTGGCTGCTCATTTCGTCTTTGAAGAGCCCGTAGATCATCTGGTGCTGCTCGATGCGCGATTTGCCCGCGAAGGCCGGTGCCGTGATCACCGCGCTGAAGTGCGCCTCCTCGCCGCTCACCTCGGCGCGCGAGCCGGGGAAGGCGGCTTCGATCCGCCGGGCGATCTCCTGCGCCGTCATGTCGCTCATGGCGTCGTGATGGTGGCCGTGAAGCTGCGGCTCAGGTCGCAGGCGGTGTCGGCGACGCCGTCGGCGTTGGTGTCGAGGTCGATCGCATCGCAGACCGCGGCGATGGCGTTGGCGGTGAGGTCGAGCCCTCCGACGCACTGGACCCACCCGGCGTCGTCGTTTTCCCAGAGCTGCACGAGCGCGAGGCAGGAGTCGGCCTGCACACCCGCCTGCAGCTCGTTCGGCAGGTCGGGACCCGAGCCGACAGCGCTGAAGGTCGCCCCCGCGGCGCCGGGGAACGAGATGACGCCGTTATAGATGGTCGTGACCGCGCCGCTGACATCGACGATCACTCCGTTGAGCATCGGATCGTCGCAGTTCTGCAGCGTGGCGGTGTTCGAGAGGTAGGTCACCGACCAGTCCCCCGCCAGGTCTCCCCGCACCAGCCCGCAGTCGAGACCGTTGACGATGATCGTGTCGCCACTGCTGCTGTCGTTGCAGCCGAACGCCAGGCCTGCCAACGCCAGGACGCCCAGCAGCAGCGCCAGCCGGTTGCGGGATCGAGGCATGATGGGTTCTCCAACCTTCGGTGCCGGCGGCCCTTCCGCCGGGGGCTCATTCTACACGGACTTGAGGAGCGGCCGGCGCATCCTCTACTATGCGCGCGGCCCATGCCAATACTCGGACAGGCTCCCAGGAGATCCCCCATGCCCGCCGGCCGGGTGGTCGGTTCGGTGGTCGGCCTGGCCCTGCTCTGCGCCGGCGCGGCGCAGGCGCCGGTCGATCCCTTCTCCGGAGTCCGGGTCGTTCGCCTCGACAACGGCATGACCCTGGCGCTGCGCGCCGATTCGGCCCGGCCGATCGTGGCGGTGCAGATGCTCTACAAGGTCGGGGCGCGCAACGAGACGATCGGCATCACCGGCATCGCCCATTTCATCGAGCACATGCTGTTCCGCGGCACGACCCACTTCGGCATGACCGACGTGACCGGTGTCATCGAGCGCGCCGGCGGCGAGTGGCACGGCTACACCACCCTCGACTGCACCACCTTCTTCGAGGCGGCGCCCAAGGAGACCCTCCCGGTGCTGCTGCGTCTCGAGGCCGAGCGGATGACCGCGGCGCGCATGGCCCCGGCGGAAGTCGACCCGGAGCGCGGCGCCGTGTTCCAGGAATACCGCGGCTACCAGCTCGACGCCCGCTCCGATCTGTTCGACGCCGTCAGCGCCCTCCTGTTCGAGCAGCACCCGTATCGCAACAACACCATGGGCTGGGAGAGCGACCTCGCCGGCATCACGCATGCGGACCTGGCTGCCTTCTACGCCCGCTACTACGGCCCGCGCAACGCGGTGCTGGCGGTCGACGGCGACATCGACCCGGCCGCGGTCGAGCGGCAGGTGCGCAATCTTTTCGGCCCGATCCCGGCGCGCGGCGACGACACCACGATCCGTACCGTCGAGCCGGCGCTGACCGGCACGCGGCGCTTGACGATGCGCCGGCCGGGAGCCGAGGCGGCACTGATGGTGTCGTTCCTGTCACCGCCCCCATCCCGGGCGCGGGACTACGCGGCGCTCCTGGTGCTCGACGCCATTCTCGGCAGCGCCAAGGGTCTCAGCTTCTACCGCCATTCTGGTGACCAGGTGACCGGGGCGCCGGCCGGCCCCGGGTCGCGACTGGGGGCCACCCTCTCCGGCGGGCCGGCCGCAGCGATCGGGACCGCGGTCGTGCCAACCCTCTATCCTTATCAGTACGCCCTATACGCCACGCCGCGCCCCGGCCGCCGGCCGGAGGAGATCGAGCCGGTCCTGTTCGCCGCCCTGAAGGGCGCGGCCGAGCGCGTCACGCCGGAAGAGATCGCCTCGGCCCGGGTGCGCATCGAGGCGGCCGACGATCTGGAGATCGATGCGCCGGTCGAGGTGGCGCACGAGATGGCGTACTGGACCGCCCTGGGTGGCCTCGACCAGCGGCAGGCGATCCTGGATGCGGTGCGTTCCATGACCCCGGATGAAGTCCGCGCCCGGGCCGCGGCCATGACGGAGAGCCGCGCGGCGATCGGCATCGTGATCCCTGATGAGCCGGCCATCGTGGCGCCGCATGCCGATCAGCCCCCGGCGCATGCGGCCGGCTCCCCCTCCGCAGTCACCGCGGCCCCCACCACGACGACATACCCACCCGCGGCCCACGCCCGAAAGGCAGGCGTCATCACCATCGACCTCCCCGGCTCCGCCCGCGCCATCATCGAGGCCCGCCCGGAGGCGCGCACGTTCGTCCTGCGGGCCGCATTGGCGGCCGGCGGCGACGCCGGCATCGCGCGGTTGCGCGCCGCGGCGACCGCATTGCACGCCGACCCAACGCTCGGCCTGCAGCTTCGCGATCTGGGAGTGCGGCTGTCGGTCGAAGCCCCGGAGGACGGACAGTTCGGCGAACGCGACACGCTGCAGCTCGAATGCGCCGGGCCGGAGGCGGCGCTTCCCAGAGCGCTCGCAGCGTTGCAGCCGGCGCTGCAGCAGTCGCTGTCGCGCCCTCCCGAAGCAAAAGGCCCGTTCGCGGACGACCCCGGGGAGCGTGCGCTCGAGCTTCTCGAAGACGCCGTGCGTGCCGTTTCGCCCCAGGCGGCGGCCCCGGCCGAGGCGGTGACGCCGTTGCGGCTGCGCCTGGCGCTCGTCTCCCCCACCCGGGCCGACGCGGCGCGACCATGGCTTGCCCGGCTGGCGGAAGTGGTCTCCCGGGCGGAAGGGGCGCGCGCATCCGGTCCCACTCCCGGCCCCGCACCTGGCCCGGCCAATCCCGCATCATCCGGCCGCCCCTTCCTTCCGGGCCGGCGTACCACCACGATCCCCGCCATCACCCAGGGACGGCTGCTCATTGCACTCCCCGGCGACCGCGATGCGGCGGCGCAGGAGGCGGTCGCCTGGATCCTGCACCACAACTACGGCGGCCGGCTCGGGGCGAAAGCGATCGGCGAGATGGGACTGGTCTACGAGATGGACAGCGAGTCGGTGCGCCGCGGGCCGCCGCTCCTGTATGTGACGATGGGGGCCGATCCCGCCGAGCTGGCGCGGCTGGACGAGGCGCTTCGCATCGTGCTGGACCGGGCGGCGCGCACGATCACTTCCCAGGATCTGGACGAGTACCGGCATTTCGCCACCGGCTCCCTGGTGGTCCGGTTCGCCGACCCGGTCAAGGCGGCGCGCCTCTACTGCGCGGCGCTCCTGCGCGGCGAGGATGACGGCGGGCCGTCCGCCTTCGCGCGGCGCGCGGCGCAGCTTTCGGATGAATCGGTGATGGCCGCGGCCCGCCGCATCCTCGACCCCTCCGGCCGCCTGACGGTCGTCGTCGACCGGTCGCGCTAGGAGCCTGTCCTAGTCCCTGATGCGAACCGTCTGCACCCAGGTGCCGGTCTTCCCGTGGTCCGAGGAGACCATCACCCCTCTCGGGCCGGCGAGATAGACATACTGCCCATCGGCGCTGGCGGCAACGGCGATGCCGCCAGTCTCCTCCGCGATGCTGAACTTGTCCTTGTAATCCTGCTGAGATTTCTGAGCCAGCGCTTTCCCCGGCAGGACCAGCAGGGCGATGACGAGCACCAACCCCACTCCGACCGCCACAAGACCTCGCTGGCTGATTCTGATGACAATCGTCCGTTCTTCCTTCATACGGCCTCCTCGCGGGTTTCGTACCCAACGGGCAACTTGGGGCCGTAGCGGAGCGCGGTCAAGTTCAGGGGGAGCAGGCGAGCGCTTCCATCGCCTCGCGGCCGGGCCCGAAGCCACCGCTGCCGCATGGCTTGCGGGCGCGTACCTCGTAGTAGTAGCCGTCGCCCAGGGGCGGGTCGGGACGCGCGTCATTCCAGGAGGTGGAGGCGAGGCTGCCGGCGAGACATCCGGCCACCGTGAAGCCGTTCCCCGGCAGGGTCGACAGGTTGGCGCCGGCAATCTCGTAGGTGAAAGGCAGAGCGTCGAGCGAGATCTGAGGGTCCCAGCTCAGGTGCGCCGGGCCCTCCACCTGCACGCCGGTCACAAGCCCAGGCGCCTGCCAGGCGGAGGCGTCGGCGGGGGCGCAATCGCCGCCGTTGAGGACACCGTCCTCATCGCGATCGGCGCCCAGCCGCACGCCCGATCCGACCGTGGCGCAGGTGAAGGTGATCGGGCCGCCGGCCTGCGAGCGCAGGTCGAAGGAGGTCATCTGTAGCTCGCCGGCCACGTCGGTCGTCCACAAGCCTCCGGGGGCGCCGCCGTTCAGGTACCAGCTGCGCAGCCTGGCGCCGGCGCCAGTGGAGCGCGCCACCGCCACCAGCTCGCAGTGCCGGTTGGCGTTCGCCAGGTTCCCCGCCCCAATCAGCGTCGTGAGCAGGCTCTCCTGTCCCGCCGTGCCGGTGGGCGGGACCCCCTGGGGCACCGTCAGGTTACGGCCGACCGCCGGACGGGTGCCGGTCGGGAACATCATCGTGAAGGCGGAGATGTCTTTCACATCCCCCGGCGTCAGATTGAAGACCTGGACCGACAGGAAGGTGTTCATGTCGGGGATCGATCCGTCGTGGATCAGGCCGAAGCCGCTCTTCTGGTCGGTCGGCGGATCGGCCGCGTTGCCGAGATTGGCGAAGCGCGGGCCGAACTTCTCGTAGATGTTGCGCAGGTGCGGGATCTTGAGATCGCTGTGCGGCGATCCGTCGGCGTTGCCGTTGAACAGCGCGGCGCGCGCCGCGGGCGGATCGCCCGGGTTGAGGCCGCCCAGCTTCCCGCCTTGCGCCCCGAACGGCAGGTTGTGGCAGCCGACGCAGAAGACACCGCCATCGGTCGCCAGCCCCAAGGTGCCCAGGAAGCGCTGCTGGCCGTTGAACGGGTTGCCGGGGTTCGGAAGCCCCGGGATGGTGACCACGGCGTTCGGCAAGGTGTCGTCGACGTTGCGGTACGGGTTGGGAGGGAAATTGATCCCGAGGGAGAACTGCCGGAACTCCTCCATCGTCGCGGCGCTCACCCCGGCCGGCTCGCCGTTCACCGGCCCGATGTCGGCCGTCCCCATCAGCCCGACGAAGGCCTTGTTGAACTGGTCCATGGTGGGACGGTCGCCGCGCCAGTGGAGCGGCTCCAGCATGCCGCGCAGCGTCTGCGTGGCCATCGGCCCTTTCTCCGGGTCGAACCCGTCATGCGACGCGGCGACGCTCGGGTCGTCGATCGGGAAGAAGCGGACGTTGTCGCCGGTCGTGCCGTAGGGGGTGAAGGTGCCGGTCGGATCGCCGAGGTCCCAGGCGAGGCCGTCGCGATCGCCGAACAGATGGCACGACGAGCAGGCGGCGTCGCCGTGTCCCGACGATGCCACGCCGTCGTAGAGATGCCGCCGACCGATCTTCACCGTCGACGGGCTCGGGTCGTGGAGGGCCAGCTCGCTGAGATTGGTCAGGCTCGAGGGATCGACGATGCTGATCGAGTTGCTGAACCGACCGAGGACATAGAGCCGGCTGACCCCCGCCTCGAGGAGCGCCACACCACTCGGCCCCTCCCCCACCCGGACCGCATCCGGCGCCGAGCGCGCCGCACCGAAGACGCAGGCGGCGTAATTCGGCCCCGGGCCGTTCAGGCAGCCCTGGCTGACGCGGAAGACCTTGCCCGACCCGAACGCCGTCAGCCAGGCGAAGGTGCCGGCGGCGTTCCAGACCATCATGCCGGGCTGCGACAGGCTGGCCTGGCGCTCCGCCAGGTTGGTGGCCGGGTTGCTGGCGCGGTCGATGTGGGCGTTCAAATCGACGATCCGCACCGAATTCCCCGCCGCCGGATCGACGATCGAGAGCTGGTTGTCGACCATGTGGCCGCGCACGCCCAGCGCATGCTCGAAGCGCACGGTGTTCCGCGCGTCGGTGTTGGGGATGTAAATCCGCCCGTTGACCGGGTTCACCGACACCTCGAACATCGAGGTGCCGAGGTGATCGACCATCACCGTCGAGCCGGTCGACGGGTTGGCGGCGTCGATGACGAACAGATCGTGATCCGGCAGCCGGAACGGCAGGCAGTTGGTCCAGTCCTGCCCCGCCTCGTCGAGCCAGCGGTTGGTCGCGCGGTCGAACCGGACGATCAGCGCCACCGGCGGCTGCTGCCCGTTGGGGGGATCAAGGAGCGCCAGGTTGCGGCTGATCCCGGCAGGGTGGGGCGGATAGACCGGGTGCACGCCGCCGAAGCAGGCGGTGTTGTTGAGGCCGAGGCCCGTCAGGCGCGGCGGCACCAGGCCGTTGCCGGGGCCGAAGATGTTGTTGGCGTTGATCACCGTCGTCTGGTTGCCGGACTGCAGCAGGACGGCGTAGACCTTGCTGCCGTCGGACGAGACGGCGAGGGCCCGCACGTCGCGCCCGAAGAGATCGATCCGCACCGGTGCCGCGCTGAGATCGGCCAGGTTGTAAGCCTTCACGGCGTCTTCCTGCGACACCGCGACGAAGGCCTTGCCGGCGGCGAAGACGACGTCGGTCGGCTCGTCTCCGACCGCGATCGTCCGCACCACCGTCCCCTGCGTCAGGTCGACGATGCTCACGGTGTCGGAGAGGCTGTTCACCACCCAGACCTCGGAATTGGTGCGTGCCACGACCGTCACCGGCTCCAGCCCGACCGGGATCGACATCCGCGGCGTCAGGTCGCCCGCGACGCCGACCGTGAAGACCTCGAGCAGCGCGTCGGGGGTGTTGACCGCCAGGAGGCGCAGACCATTCGGGGTCAGGGCGATCGGGTGGACGTGGCCCGACTCGAAATTGACGTATGCGGCCCGGCCCGGGGCCGTCGTCAGAATCGCGATGCAGGCAATGAAGGTGACGCAACGGAAGATCCGCACTCAACCCCCTCCAGGCAGTGGCCCGGAATGTACCACCAGGATCGAGGGGTGACAACGCCCTAATCGCCGTCCGTCCTCATCACGCCGTTCCGTCCACCCGTTCGCCGGCGGACGAGCTCCGCCGCGCCCTCAACCCCGTCCGCGGCGCCGCGCCGCGCATCGTTGCCGGGAAACACTGGCGCAGCATGCAGTTCCTGGGATCTCCGGCGCACGCCCGCTTCCTCTCCGGCGCCCTTCGGGGCATGGCACCGGCCTTGCCCTTATGCCCCGCACGCCGACGAAATCGGGGGCGCGCGGAGGGGGCGATGGGCGATGCACGGAGATGTCTCATATG
>JAYUCR010000277.1:0-4216 GCA_043740165.1 Acidobacteriota bacterium
AATCGAAGCAGGTCCGCCTCATCGGGAAAGGTCCGCCCCGCGCGGTCGCGCAGACGGCGCACGGTACGGCCGGCGCGCTGCCGGAGTCCCCGGGCGGAATCGATCGCGCGCAGGCTCAGCTCCATCGCAACAGCCCGCGATCGCCCAGGCGGCCGACGACACCGCGCACGTTGGCATCCCAGGTATGGGACAGGAGGGCGCGTCGCCGTGCCGCCGCCCCCAGCCGCGCGCGCAGCGCCGGGTCGTCGACGAGGCGCACGAGCGCCGACGCCAGGGCTTCTTCATCCCCCGGCGGGACGAGCAGGGCGGTGACGTCGTCCTCGAGCACGTCCCCTATCTGCTCCAGCCGGCTGGCCACGATGCCGCGCCCCATCGCCATGTACTCGAACAGCTTCGTGGGCGAGCCGAAGAACCGCGTCCCGTCGGCGTTCGCGACGTGCGGCGCGGCCAGGATGTCCATCGCCGCCAGGTGTGACGGACCTTCCGCCTGGGGCACGAGACCGGTGAACCGCGCCGCGCTGGCCCGGTCGGCCAGAATCGCCTCGCACTCGGCGCGGTCTCTCCCGTCGCCGACGAACAGGAACCGCGCATCCGGCCGGGCCTGGAGAACGCGTCGTGCCGCGCGGGCCAGGACCGTCGCGCCGTGCCAGACGCCGAAGGTCCCGACGAAGCCGATGACCACGCGGCCCTCGAGTGCGTGCCGGCTGCGGACGACGCCGCCATCGACGTCGGGACGATAGCGCTCCGGGTCGACACCGTTCGGCTGCACCAGCACGCGCTCCGGCTCCAGGCCGCGCTCCAGGAGGCTGTCGCGGAGCACTTCCGAGACCACGACGACGAGGTCGGCGTGGCGCAGGTTGACCTCCTCGGTGTCGACGAACAGGCCGCGCCAGCGGAACGGCTGGTCCCAGTGATCGGCGATCCAGACCTCCGAGCCGTTGAACTCCAGCACCAGCGGGACGCCGAGCCTCCGCGCCAGGAGAACCCCGGTGTGATTGCTCGGGTCGAACCGCTGATAGATCAGATCGGCCGGGTGCGCGGCGACGATGCGCTCCGCCGCCCGGTCGAATCGCAGGGCGTGGGCGAAATACGGGATCTCGCGCAGCACATTGTACAGGCGCGTCGGCGGCACCAGGTGGATCGGGTGGCGGTCGGGATCGATTAACCCCGGCCGGTCGGTACCGATGAAGAACAGCTGCGCCCCGAGGTGTTCGAAGCCCGAGGCCACCCCCGCGGTGTGCGCCACCGATCCGCCGGCCTGCACGCCGGACCAGAGATCGGACCTCAGGTAGCAGACGCGCCGCCCGGTCGCGGGCTTCGGGCGATGCCGCGGCGCCGCCCGCAGGCCTTTCAGGATCCGGCGCGTGCGGAGAAGCACGTGGCCGCTGGCGATCAGCCCGCCGGCGGCCAGCGGCAGGTCCCTGGCAAGAAAACGCGCCGCCCCGAGCATCAGGCGGCGGCCGCGCAGATCGAGCAGGTACCTTCGCGGCGCCAGCGGGGCGGCCCCCAGCGCCTGCAGCCGCCACAGCTTCTCGTGCTGGTCGAGATCGTCCGACAGCACCACCAGCTCATCGGCATGAAGCGCTCGCAGACGGCGCAGCAGCCCCCAGAGCGGTCCCTGGAGCTCGTCGCGCCGCAAGGCATGCAGCTGCCGGCCGGGCAGCAGATCCGGAAGGGACTTCTCCACCGTCTCGGGGTCACGCACCAGGAGGAGCACCGCGGCGCTGGGTCGGCTCATGGTCCCCCTCACGATCCCTGCGGGCGGAGCAGCAGGCGCAGATCCTCGGCGCCGAACATCAGGCTGTCACGCAGCCGCATCCGCCCGCGGCGCAGGAAGACCACCAGGCTGACCGCGAGCATCAGGAGATAGGCCAGGGAGGAGGTGGCCGCCGCCCCCGCGATCCCGAAGCGCGGCACGATGACCAGGTTCAAGGCGACGTTCAGGATCAGCGCCGCGGCGGGCGCCGCCATCGTGACGGCCGGAAGGCCCTGGCCGGCGAAGTGATTCATCAGCACGCCGCTGAGGCCGAGCGCCCAGACACCGGGCAGCAGGCAGCGGGTGGCAAGGATTGCCGCCGTGAATTCGGGGCCGTAGAGCAGCCGGACGAGAGGGTCGATGGCGACGCCCACGACGACGCACAGAACGGTCATCAGCAGCGCCGTGTGGCGCAGCACCCGGGCCGTCACCTGTTCCTGGCGCGCCGTCGCCTCGGCGGCGACACGGGGCAGGAGCATCATGCCGATGGTGACCGGCACCAGGAGGAGCGTGTCGGCGATCTGCGCCGTGATCGAATAGACCCCGGCGGCGCCCACGCCGAGAAAGTAGTTCACCAGCAGCATGTCGGACCGGATCACCATGAACGAGAGGAGGCAGGCGAGGTAGGCCCGGGCGCCGTAGCGCAGCATGTCGGCCAGGAGCCCCCGATCGAGCCGTGGCCGGAACGGCACGCGCCGCGCGCAGTATAGGGCGGACCCGGAGCCGAAGAGCACCGCCATGCCGGCGAAGAGCCAGGCGGCGCCGCGCGCGCCGGCCCCCAGCACGACGAGCAGGAAGGCCAGGACGGAAAAAGTGATCGCCTTGTTGGCCACCTCGAACAGGTTGAACGCCTTCACCTCGTGCATGCCGAGAAGGGTGTTCTGGTACAGCAGGATCATGAACTGGAACGGCAGCACCGCCGCGGTCAGCAGGACGAGCCCGTAGGGGATCCCCGGGAACCAGGCCGGGTTCGCCCAGCCACAGAGAGCCACCGCCACCCCGAACAGGAGCCCCGCCACGACCGACACGATCAGCGTGTTTCCCAGGACCGCCGCGGTTCGCAGCGGCTGCCGCGACACGAAGTAGACGTTGCCGGTGTGCAGGCCCGGGTTGCCGAACTGCAGCGCCAGGCCGGTGATCACCGAAAGCGTCGCCAGGAGGCCGCGTCCCTCCGGCCCGAGGAAGCGCGCCGTCATGACGCTGCTGACCAGGCCGACGCCGACCGACAGACCGCGCCCCAGAAGGGTGAGGGCGACGCGACCCTTGAAGTCGAGTCCCATCAGGCCGCCGCCTCCCCCGCGATCCAGTAGTCATACCAGCGGCTCAGGTTGTACAGGGTCCAGAGCTGCCAGCCGTGATCCCGCCGGCCGTCCTTGTGGGCCTGGAACAGAGCCCGGATGTGGTCGTAGTCGAAGAAGCCCTCCTCGCGCAGGCGCGAGCCGAGCACGCCCGACATCGCCGGCCCGTAAAGATCGCCGCGGAACCACTCGCTGACCGGCGCGCCGAAGCCCTGTTTCGGGCGGTGGATGATGTTGTCCGGCAGGATCCCGGTCATCGCCTTCTTGAGCAGGTACTTGGTCCGCCCCTCCAAGAGCTTCATATCGGTCGGGATCTGGAGGCTGAACTCGACCAGACGGTGGTCGAGGAACGGCACGCGCGCCTCGATCGAGGACGCCATGGTGATCTTGTCGACCCGCATCAGGAGAAGCTCCGCCAGGCGGTTCTTGAGCTCCAGGTAGATCATCCGCTGACCGAAGTCGGCGTCGGGAAGCGCCTTGCGCGCGCGTCGATCGAACTCGAGGACCACTTCATGCGACGTCAGGCCTTCGAGCCCGGCGCGCGCCCCCGGCATCAGCAGGCGTCGCTTGTCCCCCTCGGTCCAGGCGATGATCCCGCCCCAGAAGAGGGTTTCGTCGTCGGCCGCCTTGCGCAGCATCTCCAGCCGATCGCCCCCGCGCTGCAGGACGTGGGCCAGCCCGCGCGCCGCCTGGTAGGCGCCGCGCCGCACCGACCGCGGCAGGCGGAGCAGGCGCTGAAAGGTCTTCACGTGCTCGAGGTAGGCCCGCCGGTACCCTTCGTAGCCGAAGAACTGCTCGTCGCTCCCCTCCCCGACCTGAATCACCGTGGTCCCGGTGCTCTTCGCCAGCTCCGACACGAAATGCAGCGGCACGCAGACCCAGTCGGCGATCGGCTCGTCCTGGTGGAAGACCAGGCGCGGCATCGCCTCGAGCAGATCGCGCCAGCCAATCTCGACCTCGTGGTGTTCGGTCTTGAACAGGGCGGCCACCTGGCGTGCGTAGGTGAACTCGTTGTAGGCCGGGTGATCCCGGAAGCCGACGGAGAAGGTGCGCACGGGGCGATCCATCAGGCGGCTCATCAGCGCGACGTTGGCGGAGGAGTCGAGCCCCCCCGACAGGAAGACGCCGAACGGAACGTCCGACATCATGCGCGCCCCGATCG
>JAYUCR010000278.1:0-1683 GCA_043740165.1 Acidobacteriota bacterium
GCGCCCCCGGAGATCAGCTTCACGCCCAGGCGGAGAACGTTGCGCGCCAGCGACAGGCTGTCGACGCGGAAGACCTCCTCCGTGGTGAGATGGCCCCACAGGTCGGCGAGCCGTTCGACGCGGGTGGGGAAATCCTCCAGGTGCGACGCCAGGTAGGCCGCGTTGATCGCCCCGGCCGACACCCCGGTCAGGATCGGGACATCCAGGTCGGGGCGGTGGCGCGCCAGCCAGCGCAGCATCCCCACCTGGTAGGCGGCGCGCGCGCCGCCCCCGCTCATGACGAGCGCCAGGCGCGAGCCTGCCCCCTGGCTCACCATGACGGCTCCATTCAGCGGTGCGGCTCGATCCGCATCCGCGTGAAGATCAGCAGCGCCGGCAGGGTGGTGAGCGCGGTTACGAGGCAGGTGACCGATCCGATGGCGCAGACGATCCCCATCGATTTCAATCCGGGATAGTTCGACAGGCCGATCGTGCCGAAGCCGGCGACGTTGGTCATCGACGCCATCACCACCGCCTTGCCGGTCTCGAGCAGGCCGGCGGGGTTGCTCAGCCCTTCCTGCGTGATGCGGTGGATGATGTGGATGCCGTAGTCGATCCCGACGCCGAGGATCATGGTGGTGACGAAGGCGTTCACGAAGTTCATCTTGATGCCGAGGATCTGCATCGCCGCCAGCATCCAGATGACCCCGAGGAACACCTGCATGTTCGCCATCATCGTCAGCTTCCAGTTCCGGAAGTCGAGCCAGAGCAGGACGGTCACCAGGGCGATGCCGACGAACACCGCGCGCCACGCGTCGCGCTTGAAGATGCGCCGCAGCTCGGCGCTGGCGATGTTGACGCCGGTGATCTCGATCCCCTGATCGGGGTGATCCAGGGCGCGCACCAGGGCGGGGGGAGCCCGGCGCTTCGCGTCGGGTGCCTTGGGAAAGATGTAGGTGACCGAGGTCCACTCGCCGTCCGGCTCGCGGTGGATGTAGCGGCTGACGAAGCGATCCAGGCCGGCCGTTTCGAGGTCGGCGATGGTCACCGGGCGCTCCGGCCGCAGGGTGGCCGGCAGGGCGGCGAGATAGGCGTCGTAGACCCCCTCGCGGAAGCCGTTCTCCCGGAGCGCGGCGCGGAAGGTGCGTTCGATGCGCGGGACGTCGAAGGCGTCATCCTGGCGCGATCTCAAGATACGGATCACCTCCTCCTGATCCTGCTGCGGCGGCAGGTAGGAGAAGATCGATTCGTAGCCGAGGAGGGTCCCGTCGGCCACGAACCCGTCCAGCTTCCGATTGGCTTCGCGGTTGCGCTGCATCATGGTGTCGAGGTCGGCGCCGCGCGCCACCACCATCATCGGGTTGAACGACGCGCCGAACTCCCTTCCGATCCGCTCCTGCATCAGGATGCCGCGGTTGTTCGCCGAGCGCAGGTCCTGCACGCTGTCGCTGAACTCGACGTTCCAGGCGCACCAGCCCGCCACCGCGGTCAGGAGCGCCGAGACCACGAGCACAGGCAGAGGATGGCGGGTGCTCCAGGTCATGATCCCCTCGAGCCCGAAGGAGTGCAGGTAAAGCTTCTCGGTCACGTCGCGCTTCCGCTTGCGGCCGTCGTTCCAGGCGATCATCGCCGGCAGCAGGAACAGGATCGCCACCATGCACAGGAGGATCCCCGAGCCGACCAGGAACCCGAAGTCCGACAGCC
>JAYUCR010000279.1:0-4200 GCA_043740165.1 Acidobacteriota bacterium
GGCGGCGGGCCGGAGATGTTCTGACCTTTCAGGTCGTAGACACCGTTGTGGCAGGCGCACCAGATGTTCTTGAGCTCGGGACGATACTGCACCGTGCAGTTCAGGTGGGTGCAGGTTGCCGAGAGGGCGCGGTAGTCGCCCTCCGGCATCCGGACCAGGATCGCCGGCCGGTCGCCGAAGCGGAAGATCTTCCCCTCGTTCGGCTTGAGATCTCCTTCATGCCCGGCCACCACGCGCGAGGTCTGAGCCTCGGGAACGTCCGGCGGGATGATGTAGCGCGCCAGCGGGTAAACGATGGAGGCGCACATCGCCCCGACGGAGGTCCCGAGAAACCAGTTGAGGAAGCGGCGCCGCGAGGTGACGGGTGCCGCCTCGGTCACTTCCCGGTCCCTTTCTGCGGATTCGGGTGCGCGATCTGGGCCAGCATGGTCTTGAAATCGAATCCCTTGAAGGTCGGACCCTCGGCGTTGTGGCAACCCTTGCAGGTGTTCTCGGTCGGCAGGACGAGGCCGGCCGCCTCGGCCTTGGGCTGGTCCTTCATGACGGCCATCTGCCAGTAGTCACCGCCCGGACCGTGGCAGGCTTCGCAGGAAACCCCGTCCTCGACCTTGTACTTGTCGGTCAGCTTGGCTGCCGGCGCGCCGTTGCCGGCGACATGGCAGCGCAGGCACTCGGGAGCTTTCTGCGGATCGGCGATTCCCTTCGCCGCGGCGATCTTCTTCGCCTCCTCGCCGGCGAGCGTCTGGTAGGCCTTGGAGTGCTTGGTCTCGGTCCACTTCGTGAACTGGGCCCCCTTGGCCGGTGAGTTGTGGCACATCTTGCACTTCTCCGCCCCGACATAAGAATGCGCGGGGTCGGCGGCGAGTGCCGGAGCAGCCCACGAGAGAAGCAGAACGCTGGCACACCCCAAGGCGAGAAGGCGGAAGCGAGTCATCGAGAGTCCTCCTGACAAGTTGGCCCGGCGACACGGGTTAGCGAAGCGCGTGCCAGTATAAGCGAGAGCTGCCGCGCCCGCAGATCGTGAAATCCTGCGGGGTACGCCCGCCCCAGCAGCGAAGAAATTGCGCCTACCGTCAGATCCAGGGCCCCGAAGCTGCGCGCCTTCCAGAGCGCTTCAGCCGGGACGCAGGTTTTTCGGCCCCTCCATGTTCGCGGGGAATGGGGACAGGATGCGGCCATGCACTCTCAGCCTTTTCGCGGCCGTCGAGATGATGGCGCAGGTGTTGCAGTCGTCGGACCAATCGAGCCGCGTTCTCATCGCTCGGCGGAAGGAGGGCCGGATGAAGACCAGATCGAGAGTCCTCGCCGTGTTCGGAATGACCTGTGTGGGGGTACTACTGGGGCTCGCTGTCTCGATCCGCGATACCGCCGCCTATGATGCCTATTCCGATGGCAGCGCGAGCGCAAAGTGTGCGCAGTGCCACGAGACCGCGATCGGAAAATTCCAGAGCCGAGGCGCACTGCACGACGCCCACAACGCCAGTGGAACGAGCACCTGCACCAAGTGTCATGCGCAGCAGGGCGACATCCCAGTCACCAGCAAGTGCGTCGGTTGCCACGGCCAGCCCAACACCGGCGGGGCGGGCCTCAGGAAGCACCACGCGCTGGCCGGTGCGCCGGCTGACATCGACGGCTTTTTCTGCGCCGACTGCCACTCGGATCCCAACCCGGCTCCCGAGAGCGCGGCGCCGCTGTATTACGGCCAGGCCGACGTCGTGCAGACGAGCCCCTGTAACGCCGACGGCAAGGAGGATTTCTGGAGCAGGCTCACCGGCTTGCCGGACGGCAAGGGGCTCGACAACGACGGCGACCTGCTCGTGGATGCCCTCGATCCCGACTGCGCTTCCCCCTTGTGCATCGACCTCGACGGTGACGGCTATGGCAACCCGGGTCACGCCTCATGCCGGAACGGCTCGGCCCAGGACTGCAACGACGCCAACGCCGCGGCATACCCCGGCGCGCCCGAGATTTACGATCTGATCGATAACGATTGCAACACCGAGGTCGACGAAATCAAGAACGTCCTGTTCGCCGACGCCGCGAACCACAACCGGGTTTCATGGTCGGCGCAACTGCCGGCCAGTCAGATCTACGACATCCTCCGCAGCGACGACGCCCAGTTCCCTTCGGCCTCGGTGAACACGATCTGCCTGATCAACAACACGGCGGCGACGTTCGCCGACGATCTGGTGACCCCGACCGTGGGCAAGGGGTTCTTCTATCTGGTGCGGAACTCGCTCGTCGGGAACTACGGAAAGAGATCGAACGGGACCCTCAGGACCTACGCGACCTGCCCGTAGGCTACGGCGTCAGCTCCCTTCAACACCGCGCCTCCGACTGCGGCACGCGGCGGCGCGGTCTTCTGAGAATGCCTAATGCGCTAGGACGCGACCACGAGGACTCCCGCGCGAATCTTGCGTGTCACGCTCCCAGCGGCCGGAACCTGGCCGTGAAATGGCGCAGATAGGGTGGGCGATAGGTCATTTCGAGGCCTCGCAGATCGGCGGCACGCGCCGCCACCTCGGCGGCGATCTCGAGGATCCGGTCGACGTGGCTCTGGGTGTAGACACGGCGGGGCAGGGCGAGGCGCACCAGCTCCTGGCGCGCCGGGGTGAAGCCCCCGTCGCTGCCGTAGGTGCCGAACATGACGCTGCCGATCTCGCAGGAGCGGATGCCGCCGGCGAGGTACAACTCGCAGGCCAGCGCCTGGCCGGGGAGCTGCGCCGGCGGGATGCGGGGCAGGAACTGTCTGGCGTCGATGAAGACGGCATGGCCGCCCGGCGGCTGGACCGTCGGGATGCCGATGCGGTTCAGCCCCTCCGCGAGGTAGCGCACGCTCGCCAGCCGGTATTCCAGGTAGGCTTCGTCCAGCACCTCATCCAGGCCGACGGCGAACGCCTCGAGGTCGCGGGCGGCGCACCCGCCATAGGTCGGGAACCCCTCGGTCAGGATTAATAAGCTACGCGCCTCGTCGGCGATCCGATCGTCGTTGAGAGCCAGGAAGCCGCCCATGTTCACCAGGCCGTCTTTCTTGCCGCTGAGGATGCAGCCATCGGCGAGCCGGAAGATCTCCCGGGCGATGTCGCGCACCGACCGGTGCGCCTGCCCCGGCTCGCGCTTCTTGATGAAGCAGGCGTTCTCGGCGAAGCGGCAGGCGTCCAGGATGAACGGGATGTTGTGCTTCCGAAGAATGGCGGCGCACCCCTTGATGTTCTCCAGGCTGCACGGCTGCCCGCCGCCGGCGTTGTTGGTGATCGTCAGCATCCCGAGCGGAATGCGGGACCCTTCGCGACGGCACAGCTCCTCGAGCCGGGCGAGATCGATGTTTCCCTTGAAGGGGTGGAGTGCCGCGCTGTCGAGCCCCTCCGCGATCACCAGGTCGAGCGCCTCGCCCCGGTCGTATTCGATGTTGGCGCGCGTGGTGTCGAAATGGGAGTTGCTCGGGACGAGGGAGCCCGGCTTGACGGTGATCTGGAACAGGATCCGCTCCGCCGCCCGCCCCTGGTGCGTCGGGATGATGTGCCGGTATCCCGTAAGGTCGCGGACCACCTGCTCGAAGCGGGCGAAGGAGCGCGAGCCGGCGTACGACTCGTCGGCGATCATCATGGCGCCCCACTGCGCGGCGCTCATCGCCGCCGTGCCGGAGTCGGTGAGCAGGTCGAAGGTGACTCTCTCGGCGGGAACGGTGAAGAGGTTGTAGTCGGCCTCCTGGAGCCAGCGCTCGCGCTGCGCCCGGTCGGTCAGGGCGATCGGCTCAACCACCTTGATCTTGAACGGCTCGATGATGACCGGCATCGGCAACTTCTCCCGAGGAGGCTCCGCGCAGATTCTTCCATCCGGGCCAGTCCGGGCCCGGCTCCCACGCAGGGATTGCGCGTTATCGGCGAGGCGGCGCGCTGACGCGGCTGCACTTCCCTACCCCGCCTTCACCCGAGGTGATGAATCTGCAAGGGGCGGGCCCGCCGGAATGGCGGCGCCCTATGACCTGGATCATAGGAGCCGACTGTGAAGGGGCCGCATGATTCTTGCAGGAAAGGGGTGGGATGAGCGCCTTCCAGGGGATGCCTGCCGGCGAATTCCGCTTCACCGACATCACCTACAGCAAGAAGGACTGGGTCGCGACGGTCACCATCAACCGCCCGCAGGCCCACAACGCCTATTCGACCCAGGCCCTTATCGAGATGACCCGCGCCTTCCAGG
>JAYUCR010000280.1:0-1677 GCA_043740165.1 Acidobacteriota bacterium
ACCCGGTCCGGGTCGCGGATCAGGCCGAGGATGGCGCCGGCCAGGGTCGCGCCGGTCAGCCCCTTCTCCTCCATGAGCAGCGCCGCGCCGCGCTCGGCGAGACGCTCGGCGTTCTTCTTCTGGTGATCGTGGGCGGAGGTCGGCAGCGGCACCAGGATCGAGGCCCGGCCGCAGGCGGCCAGCTCCGAGCAGGTGCTGGCCCCCGAGCGCGCCACCACCAGGTTGGCGCGCATGTAAGCGTCCAGGATGTCGGTGATGTACGGGCGCACCTCGGCGTGGATCCCCGCGGCGGAGTAGATCTCGCGGGCGCGCGCCGCGTCCGATTCGCCGGTGCCGTGGACAAGCCTCAGCTCTGTTTTCACCGGAGCGAGCAGGGGCAGCGCGTCGAACATGGCGTTGTTGAGGGCGCGCGCCCCCTGGCTGCCGCCGAAGATCAGCACCTCGAAGCGGCTGGCGCGCCGGCGCCGCGGCACCGAGGCGAACTCGGCGCGGATCGGGTTGCCGGTGGTGACCCCGCGTCCGCCGAAGTACCGGCGCGTGTCGTCGAAGGTGACGGCGATCGTGGTGACGAAGCGCGACAGCAGCCGGTTGGTGAGCCCGGGGACGGCGTTCTGCTCCTGGATGAGGGTCGGGATCCGGCGCGCCGCCGCGGCCAGGACCACGGGCCCCGACGCGTAGCCCCCCACGCCGATCACGGCCCGCGGCCGCAGCCGGCCGAGCAGCGCCATCGCCTCGAACCATCCCCGCAGTGCCAGAAACGCCCCCTTCATCCTCTGCCCCGGCGATTTCCCGACCAGCCCGCCGCTCCGTACCGCCACCAGCTCGTAACCGTGCCGCGTGACGATGGCGCGCTCGAGCGGCAGGCCGCGCCCGGCGAACACGATGCGCGCCGCCTGACGCCGCCGCTGCAGCTCTTCCGCGATCGCGATCCCGGGGTACAGGTGACCCCCCGTGCCGCCGCCAGCGATCACGTACGTCTCACTCCCGTCCCCGCGCGTCTCCCGCGCCGCGCTCATGCCGAGTGCTGGGACACATTGAGCAGCAGCCCCAGCGCGAACAGGTTCACCACCAGGCTCGAGCCGCCGTAGCTCAGGAACGGCAGCGGCACCCCCTTGGTCGGCAGGCAGCCGAGCGCCACGCCGATGTTGAGCATCGCCTGGAGCACGAGCATCAGGGTGATCCCCATCGCCAGGTAGTAGCCGCCGCGGTCGGGGGCGCCCTGCGCCGCCTTCACCCCGCGCCAGAAGATCACCCCGAAGACCGCGATCACCAGCATCGCCCCGAGGATCCCGAGCTCCTCGCATACCACCGAGAAGATGAAATCGGTGTGCGGCTCGGGCAGGAAGAACAGCTTCTGGCGGCTCTCGCCGAGACTGGTCCCCTGGAGGCCGCCGCTGGCCACCGCCAGGATCGACTGCCGCACCTGGAAGCCGGCGCCCAGCGGGTCGTCGTCGGGGCGCAGGAACGCGGTGATGCGGCGCAGCCGGTAGGGCGCCGCGAGGATCAGCATGACCAGCGCCATCGCCCCGGCTCCGGCCGCGGTCGCCACGTACCGCCAGCGCAGCCCGGCGAGGAACAGCAGCAGCCCGGTCAGCATGACGTACAGGGTGGCGGTGCCGAGGTCCGGCTCCAGGTAGACGAGGAGCGCCAGCTGCCCCACCACGACACCGATCGGCA
>JAYUCR010000281.1:0-4188 GCA_043740165.1 Acidobacteriota bacterium
GTGATGATCGGGACGACGGTCGAATTCCTGAACTCGGACGCCGTGCTGCACAACGTCTTCTCGCCGGACGCCTGCGCCGACAAGTTCAACCTGGGCACCTGGCCGAAGGGTCAGTCCAAGAGCTACACCTTCAAGAAGGAATGCGTCGCGTCGCTCCTCTGCAAGGTCCACCCCGAGATGGAGGCGTTCGTGGTGGTCGTGCCGACGCCGTACTTCGCCACGACCAAGGCGGACGGCTCCTACTCCATCGCCAACGTCCCCGACGGCTCGTACACCCTCAAGGTCTGGCATCCGAAGCTCAAGGGAACCGAGAAAGCGGTGAGCGTAACGGGCGGCAAGGCGGAGGCGGATTTCGAGATCGCGAGGTAGTCTCCTTGGCCGAGTTCAGCCGCGAGTGGCTCGAGCGCAACTTCCCCTGCCGGCAGGCCTGCCCGGTGCACACGGAGGCCGGCAAGTACGTGGCGCTGATCGCCGAAGGGCGCTACCGCGAGGCCTACGCCGTCGCCCGGCGGCCCAATCCCCTGGCGTCGATCTGTGGGCGGATCTGCGCGGCGCCCTGCGAGACCGCCTGCCGGCGCGGGGAGCTCGATGCGCCGATCGCCATCCGGGCGCTGAAGCGGTTCGTCACCGAGAAGTTCGGCGTCGAGAGCATGATGGATTTTTCCGTGCTGACGGAAATCTACGGCCACCGCACCGACCGTCACCCGGAGCGCATCGCGGTCATCGGATCGGGGCCCTCCGGGCTCGCCTGCGCCCACGATCTGGCCCTCATGGGCTACCCGGTCACGATCTTCGAGGCCGCTCCCGCCGCCGGCGGCATGCTGCGTCTCGGCGTGCCGGAGTACCGGCTGCCGCGCGCCCTGATCCAGCTCGAGATCAACGCCATCCTGTCGCTCGGGGTCGAATTGAAGATCGGCGCCCGGCTGGGCCGCGATTTCAGCCTCGCCTCGCTTCGGAAGGAGGGCTACGCGGCGATCTTCCTGGGCGTCGGGGCGATGCGCAGCCGCGATCTGACGGTGCCCGGGGTCGAGCTCGACGGCGTGCTGCGCGGCATCGACTACCTGCTCAACATCAACCTCGGGTACAAGGTCGAGATGGGCCGCCGCGTGATCGTCATCGGCGGCGGCAATGTCGCCCTCGACGTGGCTCGGACCGCGGCGCGCGGCGGCGAGCAAGAGAACCTCCAGCGAAACCTGTCCATCGTCCAGGCGCTCGACGTGGCGCGCAGCGCCGTGCGCTTCGGCGCCCGGGAAGTCACCATCTGCTGCCTTGAGTCCGAGGCCGAGATGCCGGCGGCGAAGGAGGAGGTCGATGAGTCGATCGCCGAGGGGATTCGTTTCCGGCACCGCATCGGCCCGAAGCGCTTCGTGGGGGCCGGCGGCTCGGTCACCGGGGTGGAGTTCCTGGCCGTCTCCCGCGTGTTCGACGAAACCGGGCGCTTCGCCCCGCAGTTCGTGGAGCGCTCGGAGGTCACCTTCCCCGCCGACACCGTGATCATGGCGATCGGGCAGACCGGCGATCTGTCGTTCCTGCAGCCGGAGGACGGCGTCGAGACGCGCGGCGGGCGGATCACCGTGAACACGGCGACGCTCGCCACGACCGCGCCCGGCGTCTACGCCGGGGGCGATGCCGCCTTCGGCCCGCGCATCGCCATCAGCGCCGTCGCCGACGGCAAGCTGGCCGCCAGGTCGATCGACGAGCGGCTGCGCGACCGCCCCCGCCCCGAAGCCGATCTGACCGTCGAGATCGACCGGCCCGGACGCTACGAGCGCGATCTGGACTTCGAGGGGATTCCCCGGCAGAAGCCGCCGATGCGTCCGACCTCGCGCCGCGTCGGGTTCGCGGAGGTCGAGGATTGCTTCGGCGAGCGCGAGGCGCGCCTGGAAGGGAAACGCTGCCTGCACTGCTGGACCAACACGGTGTTCGAGGAGAGCGTCGAGGCGGGGACCGAGTGCATCCTCTGCGGCGGCTGCCAGGACGTCTGTCCGGAGGACTGCATCGAGATCGTCCCCTCCGCGACCATCTTCGACCTGCCGCCCGCCGCCCTGGTGATCGCCCCGGTGCTGGTGGAAGGCCGGCGCGAAGGCTCCATAATCCTCAAGGACGAGCAGGTGTGCATCCGCTGCGGCCTGTGCGCCGCGCGCTGCCCCGCCGGGACGATCACCATGCAGAGCTTCACGCAGAGGGAGAGTGACCGTGGCTGAGGACGACAAGGGGCGCGGCGGGCAGCGCCCCGACGATCCGGAACGGCGCGATTTCCTGACCCGCATCGGCGTCGGCGCCTGCGCCGCCGCCTGCATCAGCTCGGGCGCCGTCACGCTCGATTTCCTGAGACCCAAGGTCCTGTTCGAGCCGCCGACCACGTTCCGCGCCGGCAGCCCGCTCGATTACCCCGAGGGGACGGTGCGGTTCAACAAGGAGCAGAAGGCGTACATCATCGGCACCGCCGGCGGCGTCTACGCTCTGTCCGCCGTCTGCACGCACCTCGGCTGCATCACCCGCTTCCGCTCCGACGAGAACGTCATCGCCTGCCCGTGCCACGGCAGCCGCTTCGATCTGGAGGGGGACGTCGTCCACGGCCCCGCGCCCCGACCGCTCCCCTGGCTCGAGGTCCGGTCGGAGCCGTCGGGCATCCTGGTCGTCGACACGAGCGTCGTCATTCCGCGCGGCAAGCTTTTGAAGACGTGAGGAGGGGAGCCATGGAAAGCGTCTTCCGGTGGATGCGCGAGTCCTCGGTCTACCGATCGATCGTCCGGCACGGGATCGCCGACACCAACCGCAACCGCTCGCTCGTGGTGTTCGAGAACCTGTTTCTGCACGTCCACCCGGTCAAGGTACGCGAGAAGACGCTCCGCTTCACGCACACCTACTGGCTCGGCGGCATCACGCTCGTCTGCAGCCTGGTGCTGATCGGCACCGGTGTCCTCCTGATGTTCTACTACCACCCTTCGGTGCCGCAGGCCTACCGCGACATGAAGGAGCTGCAGTACGTCGTGGACAACGGGATGTTCCTGCGCAACCTGCACCGCTGGGGCGCCCACCTGATGGTGTTCGCCGCCTTCCTGCACATGCTGCGCGTCTTCTACCACCGCGCCTACCGCCCGCCGCGGCAGTTCAACTGGGTGGTCGGCGTGATCCTGCTGATGGTCACGCTGCTCCTGTCGTACACCGGGTACCTGCTTCCCTGGGACCAGCTGGCGTTCTGGGGCGTCTCGGTCGGGACCAACATGGCGAAGGAGGCCCCGTTCATCGGCGAGAAGATCCGCTTCCTGCTCCTGGGCGGGCACGTCGTCTCCGAAAACGCCCTGCTGCGCTTCTACGTGCTGCACTGCGTCGTCCTGCCGGTGGCGCTCGTCCTGTTCGTGTCGGTCCACATCTGGCGCGTTCGCAAGGACGGTGGCGTGCAGGGACCGCCCGAGGAGCGCCCGTGACCCCCCTGCCGCCCCTCGAGCTCGTGGAGTCGAACGACCCGCTGGCGACGCCGCGGCGCGTCGCCCTGGTGCGGCCCGACATCCGGCCGGCGGTGCGGCAGCGTGAGGAGCGCTACGTGATGACCTTCCCGCACCTGATCGTGCGTGAGGTGATCCTGTTCCAGACGGTGGTGATCGGTCTGGCGCTCGCCGCCTTCATGTTCGACGCGCCGCTCGAAGGGATCGCCAACCCCCTCGAGACTCCCAATCCGGCCAAAGCGCCCTGGTATTTCCTCGGCCTGCAGGAGCTGCTGCACTACTTCCCGCCAATCGTCGCCGGCGTTCTCCTGCCGACGCTCGTCGTCCTGTCGCTCGCGGTCATCCCCTACGCCCGCATCAACCTGACAGCCGGCCCCCTGTGGGCCGGTGGCGGACACCGCCGCGCTCTCGGGCTCGGCGCCGCCGTCGTGCTCCTGGTCGCCCTGTTCGGCGCCTTCGAGTGCTGGCCGATCGTCGTGCCGACCCTGCTGATCGCCGTCGCCATGTTCCTGGCCCGCGGCGGGGAAGGAAGCGGCGCTGCGCGCCGCGCCCTGGCGCGCGTGACGCTCCCCGAGTGGATCATGACCTGGTTCGTCATCATCGCCTCGACCCTGACTCTCATCGGCACCTTCTTCCGCGGCCCCGGCTGGTCCTTCGTCTGGCCATGGAGCGCGCTGCCCCCCGGTTGAGGATGAGAACGTGCCCCGGTCCCTGAGCCGCCTGTTCGCCCTCTCCAGCG
>JAYUCR010000282.1:0-1672 GCA_043740165.1 Acidobacteriota bacterium
CCACCTCGTGGTCCTCAACAAGATCGACCTCGTGGCGGGGGCCCGGGAGCGCGAGCGGGTGGTGGAGGCGGCGGCGCGCAACCTGGGGCTGACGGCGGAAGCGGTCGTGCCCTGCGTCGCGAAGGATGGCAAGCGGGTGGAGCGCGTGCTGCTGGCCGTAGCCAAGGCCGAGCCGGAGATCGTGGCGGCCCTCGGGGCGGCGCTGCCCGAGTATCGGAGGATGCTGGCCTGGTCGGCCACGAAGAAGGCCGGGGCCACCGCGGCCGCCATCGCGCTCGCTCCCCTGCCCATCCTCGACGTCTTTCCCCTTCTGGTCGTCCAGTCGTCGCTCGTGCTCGCGATCGCCCGCATCTACGGGCAGCGCATAACCCTCGCGCGCGCCCGCGAGCTCGTGGTCACGTTCGGCCTCGGCTTCCTGGGCCGGACGCTCTTCCAGGAGCTCTCGAAGCTCGGCGGACCGCCGGGGTGGGTCCTGGCCTCGGCCATCGCCTCCTCGACGACGATCGTGATGGGCCGCGCCGCGGCCGTCTGGTTCGAGCGCGGGGAGAGGGCGAAGGCCTCCGACCTGCGCGCCGAGAGCCGGTCACTCGCAAAGCGGATGCTGCAGTCGCTCAAAAAGCTGGGGCGCCGCCGCCCGCCCCGTGAGGCCGTCGAGCGGGAGGTGGAGGCGGCGCTGCCGGAGCCACCGCCCTGGCCTTGAGCGCGTTCCAGGCCGAAAGCGTCGCCTCCAGGGAGGGCTGCAGCGTGCCGAAGCCGGCTTCCGCGTCCGGCGTCGGCGCCGCGTCGGCGCCGTCCACCGCGTCGTTGAGCCTGGCCAGCGCGTCGCCGAGGGCGCGCAGGCTGCTCAAGCCGCCAGGCGGCCGGCCGGCCGGCGCCTCCCCGAACTGCGGGCCGGTCAGCGCCAGCAGCTCTGCGTTGAGGCGGGCGAGATCTCTCGCCTGATCCCCCCGTGCGTGGGTTCCGCGCTCCCCCAGCGTCTCATGGAGCGACTCGGCCTCCGCCACGGCCGCGGCGACCCGAGCGCGCCCCTCCTCGATCCGCCGGGCCAGCGCGAACTGCCGCGCGTAGGCTTCGGCCGGCAGCGCGATGCGCGGATCGGCGGCGATGGTGAGTGGCTGTGCCTGCCGGCGGGCGCCGACGCTGAGCTCCACCGTGTAGCGGCCGGGCGGCGCCCAGACGCCCTCCGTGACGCTGCCCTCGGCGCTTCGCTCCGCCAGCGCGGGCGGCGCCGGATACCGCAACGGCCAGACGAAGCGGTGCATGCCGGGAGCGGTTGAGAGTCCCGCCGGCGCGGCGATCCACCCCGGCGCGACGCGCAGCTTGCCGAGGTCGGTCGCCGGCGGCTTGTCCTCGCTGCTGTAGCGGCGCACCAGGCCGCCCTGCGCGTCGACGATGCTGAGGGTGAGCGGTCCGGCCGGCGGATCCTTCACCACGTAGTCGATGGACGCGCCATCGGGCGGGTTGGCCGCCATCGGCTCGTCCCTGGGCAGAGGCGTGCCGGCGAAAGGGGACGGGCGCAGGCGCACCGCCGGAGCCGGGGCGAACAGCCAGGCGGACGCCCGTGCGACCTCCTCGTCGATCTGCCGCAGCGGGGTGACGTCGTCCAGGATCCAGAAGGCGCGGCCGTGGGTGGCGATCACGAGGTCGTTGCCGTGCACGTCGATGTCGCGCA
>JAYUCR010000283.1:0-10079 GCA_043740165.1 Acidobacteriota bacterium
CCGTAAAGCGGCTGGATGAGCGGCTGGGCGATCGTGATCGTGCCGTCGAACGATCGCGCGTCGCTCCAGGTCTCCAGGAAGTGTGCCGCCGGCACATGCCACTGGCAATATTCCGAGGTCTCGTCCTCCTCGAGCGACAGATGCGCCCGCCAGGGGACCTTCTGCATTGCCTCGGCGAACCGGAGATCGGCCGGCGCGTTGTAGACCGGATTTCCGCCCAGGATCGCCAGGAGATCGACCCGACCGGCGCGCATGTCGTCCACCAGATCACGCACCGAAGCGCCCTGCTCGACCGGCTCCACCTCGACCGGGTCGGTGTGCACGACGGTGTGGCCGGCCAGCCCCAGGTGATCATGGATGGCATGCGCCAGCACCTGCACCTCCAGCGGGGCATGCTCCCCGGCGATCACCAGACCGCGCCCCGGGTGCGCGCGCAGGTCGGCGGCGGCGGCCCGCACGAGGCGCCGGACCTCATCGCCGGGCGCGGGGCCGGGGTCCACGACGCCCGGGACGCCCAGCTCCGCCGCCAGTGCCGCCGCGAGCGCCGGAAGGCGGGAGGCGCGCAGCGACAGGCGATGATCGGCCAGCGTTCCGGCCGCCGTCGGCGAGCTTTCGACGACATACAGCCGGTTCATCGTCTGTTGTTCCCGGCGCACCCTGCGGCCGTCGGCGAACTGGCGCGCGTAGCGCACCGCCCCGGGACCCGTCACGACGAAGTCGGCGTCCAGCGCGACGATCACGTCGGCGGCCCCCGGTTCGTAACGGGTTTCGACCCACTCGCCGAACGCCGCCTTCGCTCCCAGCCGCACCATGTCCCGGTTCACCGCCTCCCACTGGTGCCAGCGCGCCTTCGGGTAGCGCGCCCGCAGCGCGCCGATCTGGCCGGCGAGGGTCGGCGAGGTGACGGTCTCCGTCAGGATGCGAATCCCTTCCCCCTTCAGCGCCCCCTGGGCCCGCAGGCGTCCCTGGAGCGCCGCCACGAACGCATTCCAGGTCCGCACGGCCCCCAGCTCGGTCAAGAGCTGCGAGCGATCGGGGTCGTACAGGCCGAGGATCGCCGCCTGGGCGAACACATCGGTGGCCCCGAGGCTGGCGGGGTGCATCGGGTTCCCTTCCAGCTTCGTCGGACGTCCCTCGTGGCTTTCCGCCAGGAGTCCGAGCGCGTAGCCCCCCAGGGCCATCGCCGTGGCGTAGAACAGGGGGCGGCCGGGAATGATCTCCTCCGGCTGGCGAACGTACGGCACGATCGCCTCGACCGGCTGCCGGGTGCACGCCCCGAGCCCGGCCAGCCCCAGGGAGGCGCCGGCGAGCTGCAGAAAGCGCCGGCGGTCGAGACCCTCATGCCATTCGGAGGCCTGCTCCGGAAACTCGCGCTTCAAGATAGCTTCGAACTCCGGCGATTCGGCCAGCTCGTCGAGGCTGCGCCAGAGCCCGCGGCCGTGCCGGTTCATGCGCGAGGCGTTCCTGGCGTCCGATCGGTCGTCCTGGCTCACGGGCTCCTCAGCGATGACAGGTGGAGCAGCTGGTCAGATCGCGCGGGCCGCGGATGCGGTACTCGCGCACGAGCGCAGGACCGAGCGCGGCCTGATTCTCCGGCTCCCAGTCCTGGCGGAACACCTCGGAGCGCGGCCGCACGTTGCGCTCCGGGTGACGGTGACAGTCGAGACACCATTCCATCTGTAAACGATTCGCCTGACGCATCAAGGGCATCTCGTCGACGCGACCATGGCACGAAACGCAGCCGATTCCCTTGGCGAGGTGGATGCCGTGGTTGAAGTAGACGAAGTCGGGGAGGTCGTGAACGCGCGTCCAGCGGATCGGCTCGCCCAGGCGGAGGCTGGCGCGGACCGGCTCGAGCATCGGGCTGTCCGACCAGATGAGCTTGTGACAGTTCATGCAGGTGGCCGTCGGAGGGATGCCGGCGAACGCCGACACCTCGACCGACGTGTGGCAGTAGCGGCAATCGATCCCCAGCCCCGCCACGTGATGCTGATGGCTGAACGGGATCGGCTGCTTCAGGATCACGCCCTGGCGGGCGTTGTAGGGGGAGCGATCGAGCGTCGCGACGATAAAAAGGAGGCCCGCCGCGAGGAACACCGCCGCGTAGATGCTGAAGCGCGCAAGAGTGTTCGTGCTCCTGTGGAAGATCTGCGACATGCTCCCAACCCCGGCCGGCTATCCGGTTTGGCGCAAACGGCGCGTAGCCTAACACACTCAAGCGGGCGGGAGATTCCGGCGGGCGGGGCGATCGCCCGGCGCGGGCAGGGGCTCAGAAACTCTGCTGGCCGAGCGAGAACCCGTTGAACGTCTGCGACACCTCGACGTCGCTCGGCAGCTCGACGTGGAAGCGCGACGCGCTCACCTCGACGTTGGAATGCATCCCCTCGAACGTCAGGAGCGTGGTGTCGCCGTCGGCCTCGACGTACTGCAGCTGGCGCGGCAGAAAGGTCGTCTCGTCGACCCAGATCTTCATGGCGGCCACTTTGTCCCGGATGGTCTTCTTGCGCGGCGTCAGGAGCAGCAGGTGCGTCCCTTTCACGTCGCTCTGCGGCGCCAGCTCGAAATCGTAGTAGCGCGCCAGGTCGCCGATGCGCTGGCCGACACCGAGGAACCGGAACAGGCGCTTGCCGACGAATTTCTTGATGGGCACCTCTTCGGCGCGCTTCAGGGCCGGGTAATAGGCGGTGTACATGTCCTCGGTGATCACGAACACCTTGTGATCCGGCTCGGTGTATTCCCAGCGCACCTGGTTCGGGCTGTTGTAGAAGAACTCCCCGTGCGACACCACCGGGCGGGCCAGGAGCTTGAGCTCCTTGCGCTCGGTGAACGAGGCGACCAGGGTGCTGGTTTCCTTCTGCCGCAGGTCCCACTGCTCCAGGATTCTGGCGAGCATCGGATCGCTGACGTGCGGCGCGGCGCCCCGATCGGCCTCGGGTTCCTCGCCCGCCGGGGTCGCGGGAACGCCCCCCTGCACCAGGCGGGGGCCGGCCAACAGCGTCAGAAAGGCGGCGATCAGGGCAGGCAGGACCATGCGATTCACTCGGGGCTTCTCCACGGTGGGTCGAGCGGCGAATGTAACAGACGGGGATCACATCGTCAAGCAACCCGACCGTCCCTCCCCGGGCGGCGGTTGACAAAACCATCGGAGCCCCCCGATCATTCCGTCCCTGGAGGAACCGATGGCCCATCCCGCCCTGCGCGTCGCGATTCTCGCCGTGGTCCTGGGGCTGCCCGCCCCCACTTCCCGCGCGGACGAGATCCTGCTCGGCCAGGTGCCCCGTAAGGCCATCCTTTCAATAGCGCCCGAATGGCGTGCTCAGTATGAGGGGTACATCCCGGCGGCGGAGGACCTGGCGGCGTTGCCCCCCCTCCCCCGAGGCGCCCGGCTCGAGGTTTACTTCGGCAGCTGGTGCGGGGACAGTCGCGTCGGGGTGCCCCACCTTCTCAAAATCCTCGACGGGGCCAAGGACGTGCACTTCAAGGTCCGGTTCTATGCCGTCGACCGCACCAAGAAAGAGCCGGCCGGCTTGCTCGAAGGTGTGGGCCTCGAGCGCGTCCCGACCATCGTCCTGTCGGTGAAGGGACGCGAGGTGGGACGCATCGTCGAAACCCCCCGCACGACCCTGGAACACGATCTCGCCCAGCTCATCGCCGAGGCCCGAGGGCCCGCCGGATCTTGATCGGCTACGCGGCGCGGCGGATCCTCCTGGCCCTGCCGCTTCTGTTCGGCGCCGCGAGCCTCGTCTTTCTCCTCATTCACCTGATCCCGGGCGACCCGGCGCAGGTGATGCTGGGCGCCGGCGCGACCGCGACCGACGTCGCGGCGCTGCGTCACCGCCTCGGACTGGATCAGCCGATGTCGGCGCAGTACGCCCGATTCCTCCTCGGGCTGGTGCGAGGCGATCTGGGGCGGTCGATCCACTACGATGAGTCGGTCGCTTCCCTGCTCTCCGAACGCCTCCCGGCGACGCTCTTTCTCGCCGCCGCAACGCTTGCGCTGGCGATCCTGACGGCCGCTCCCATCGGGTTGCTCGCGGCGATGCGGCCGGGGGGCTTCGCCGACCGCGCCACTTCCGTGTGGGCGGCCGTGGCCCTGGCGGTGCCGAGCTTCTGGCTGGGACCCCTCCTCGTCCTGCTGTTCGCCATCCGCCTCGACTGGCTCCCGGTTTCCGGCATCGATTCAGCCTCCTCCGTCGTTCTGCCCGCAGCCACCATGGCGTTCTCGATCGCCGCCTTGCTGGCGCGCCTGCTGCGGGTCGCCGTGGGGGGCGAAACCGGATCACTCTACGTCCGGGCCGCGATGGCGCGCGGGCTGAGCCGGCCGCTGGCCATCGCGCGCCATGCCCTGCGCAATGCCCTCAGCCCGGCGCTGACGGCCTTGGCGCTTCAAACAGGGTCGCTGCTGACCGGCGCCATCCTTACCGAGACGATCTTCGCCTGGCCCGGTCTCGGGCGGCTTCTCGTCCGGGCGATCGGGCACCGCGACTATCCTCTTGTACAGGGGTGCGTGCTCCTGTTCGCGGCGCTGTACTTCGTGAGCCACCTCCTGTGCGACCTGGCGCGCGCCGGCCTCGACCCGAGGCTGCGGCCCGCGTGAGGAGGCGGGAGATGGCGCTCCGCTGTGGCGGTTTGATTCTCGCGGCGCTGCTCTCCGTGGCCTTGCTGGCGCCCATCCTCTCGCTGGCGCCCCCCGCCGCGCAGGACCTGGCCCATCGCCTCGAAGGGCCGACGCGGACCCATCCTCTGGGACGGGACGACCTGGGACGGGACGTGCTGTCGCGCCTGATCTGGGGGGCGCGGACCTCCCTGCCGTTGGCGCTCCTGGTCGTCGGGATGAGCGTTCTCCTGGGCGCGACACTCGGCACCCTCTCCGGTTACATCGGCGGCGGCTGCGACACCGCCGTGAGCGCCGCGGCCGACCTCCTGCTGGCGTTCCCGGGGATCCTCCTGGCCATCGCTCTGGTGGCGGTTCTCGGCCCACACCTTCTGAACCTGGTCGCGGCGCTCAGCCTGCTCGGCTGGGTCGGGTACGCGCGCCTGGCGCGCGGCGAGGCGCAGCGGCTGCGACAGCTCGAGTTCGTGGCGGCGGCGCGCGCCGGGGGCGCCGGCACAGGGCGCGTCGTCTTCCGTCACCTGCTGCCGCACCTGCTCGGCCCGGTGAGCGTGCAGGCCGCGCTCGGCCTGGGCGGGGTCATCCTGGCCGAGGCCGGCCTGTCGTTCCTGGGGCTCGGACTGCCCCCGCCGCAACCAAGCTGGGGAGGGATGCTGCGGGACGGAACGATGAACCTTCTCGATGCCCCCCGCCTGACACTGGCGCCCGGCGCGGCACTGTTCCTCGCCGTTCTCGGGGCCCAGTTGACCGGCGAGGGTCTGCGGCAGCGCTTCTTGAACGGCGCCGGGGACCGGACGACCGAGCCGCGGAGCTTCTCGTCCTAGGTTCCGGTCGCGGCGAGCGGGACGTCGGCGGAGAGGGCCCCGCGGGCAGCCACCTCCGCGAGGACGCGTTGGTGGATCGCCTGCCAAGTCGACTCGGCGATCGACAGGAAGACCTCGACCACGCGCGGATCGAATTGCGTGCCGCTGAACTCGATGATCTCGGCGCGCGCCCGGGCATACGACAGCGCCCGCCGGTACGGGCGATCGGAGGTCATCGCGTCGAGCGTATCCACCACGGCGAAGATGCGGGCCCCCAGCGGGATCGCTTCCCCCTTCAGCCGCGCCGGATACCCCTTCCCGTCAAAGCGCTCCTGGTGGCAGAGCACGATCGGGATGGCGCCCTCGAGGAACCGGATTCCCTGGAGCATGCGGGCGCCGATCTCGGGGTGCTTGCGCATCTCGACCCACTCGGCGGCGGTGAGCTTGCCGGGCTTGAGCAGGATGGCGTCGGGGATGCCGATCTTCCCCACGTCGTGCAGGAGCGCCCCGCGGTGGATGTCGGTGATCTCGGGCTCTTTGACTCCCAGGCGCTGCGCCACCTCGACGGTGTAAGCCCCGACGCGCACCGAGTGCCCCAGGGTCTCGGCGTCGCGCGCGTCGAGCGCGGTCGCCAGCGCCTCCAGGGTCGACTGGTAGGACTCGTTGAGCCGGCGGAACAGCTCCTCGACCTCGCCGGTCTTGCGGGACAGCGCGGCGGTGCGCTCGGTGACCCTGGCCTCGAGCGTGAGGCGGTACTCGCGGTTCTCCTTCACGAGGCGCTGCTTTTCGAGCGCCCGATCGACCGTGATGCGCACCTGGTCGAGGTTGAACGGCTTGGTGAGGTAATCGCTCGCCCCCATCCGCATGGATCGTATCGCCGTGTCGAGATCGACAACCCCGGTCAGCATGATGATCTCGGTATCGGGCCGCAGCGCCTTCACCTCGTTCAGGAGATGTACCCCGTCCATGAGGGGCATGTCGATGTCGCTGATCAGCAGCTGGAAGGCGTTCGTCTGGAATTTCCGCAGCGCCTCGACGCCGTTCGTGGCTGTCTCGCAGAGGTAACCGCAGGCACCCAGACTTTCGGCCAGGACGTCGCGGATGGCGGATTCATCGTCCACCACCAGGATGTGTACGGCGTTCGGCATCCGGCGCTCCGGGGGTTCCCTGTCTGCGTGCTGAAAACTCAGCGGCCCCCGTACAATCTAGGCCTCCCAGGCGGGGAGTCAACGGCTCGCGATCCTCTGAACCCCGCGGCCAGAGCCGATTTCAATCCTTGGAGCGGCCGGACGCGGATCGGAGGTCGAGCCAGTTCGGACCGGTCAGCACGTCGACCACCAGCGGCACATGCAGCGGGAAGGCCGTCTCCATGACCTCCCGAACGAGGGCTCCCGTCGCCCCGGCCTGCGGTTCCGGCACCTCGAGCACAAGCTCGTCATGCACCTGGAGGATCATCCTTCCGCCGAGGCCCGCGGCGCGCAGGCGGCGCTGCAGATCCACCATCGCCTTCTTGATCAGATCGGCGGCGCTTCCTTGAATGGTGGTGTTCACGGCGGCCCGGATCGCCTGCTGACGGAGATTGCGATCGGAGCCGCGGATTTCAGGAAAGTAACGAATGCGGCCCAGGAGCGTCCGCACCCTCCCCTCGCTCTCGGCCGTCGCGACGGTGGCGTCGATGTACTGCTTGACCCCCGGGAACCGGGCGAAGTACTCGCGGATGAAAGCCTCGGCCTCCTTGAAGGAGACCCCCTGGTCCCGCGCCAGCCGCTGCGGTCCCATGCCGTAGACGATTCCGAAGTTGACCGCCTTGGCGCGGCGGCGCATCGCCCCGGTGACCAGACCCGGCATCACGCCGAACAGCTCCGCCGCCGTGCGCTGGTGAATGTCCTCCCCTCTCTGGAACGCCGACTCCAGCCCCGGATCGCCGCACAGGTGGGCCAGGACCCGCAGCTCGATCTGGGAATAGTCGGCCGAGAGCAGCAGGAAACCCTTCTCGGGAATGAACGCTCGACGAATCGATCGTCCCTGCTCCGATCGGATCGGGATGTTCTGCAGATTGGGGTCGCTGCTGCTCAGCCGTCCGGTCGCGGCCACCGCCTGATTGAACGACGTGTGCACCCGGCCGGTCTCCGGGTGCACCAGCGCGGGAAGGGTGTCCACATACGTTGACTTCAGCTTCTGCAGGCTGCGGTATTCGAGCAGGCGGCGCGGCAGCTCATGCTCGACGGCGAGCTCCTCGAGCACCTCCACATCGGTGGAAAAGGATCCGGTCTTCCGCGTGCGCCGTCCGGGCTTGAGCTTCAGGGTTTCGAAGAGGACCTCGCCCAGCTGGCGGGGCGAATTGATGTTGAACTCCCCGCCGGCCAGCTGGTGGATGGCGGTGGTGAGCTTCTGCAGCTCCATCTCCCATTCGGCCGACAGCCGCGCGAGAAAGGAGACGTCGATGCGCACGCCGGTCTGCTCGATCTCGGCCAGCACCTCCATCAGCGGCATCTCGAGATCGTCGAGCAGCGCTCCCAGGCCATCGGCCGTCAGGCCGGAGCGCAGCGGCTTTTCGAGGACGGACGCCGCCGCGACGCGCGCGCACACCAGCGCGGCGGTCGCGGCGAGATCGGCCTCCTCGATGGGCGTCGCCCGCGCCCCCTGGCCCAGCAGCGCGGCATAGGACGGCGGGCTCAGCCCGGCCACGTCCTGGGCCGTCACCTCGAGACTGTGGGAGCGCCGGGACGGATCCAGGAGATAACCGGCCAGCATGGTGTCGAAGGCGAAGGGCCCCGCCGCGCTGCCGTGGCGTCCCAGCACGATGAGGTCGTTCTTGACGTTGTGGCCAACGCGGTGCAGTCCCGGATCGAGAAGGATGGGAGCCAGCCGTTCCAGCACCTCCCGGGCGCCCAGCTGCGCCGGCGCCTGCAGGCCCCGGTGGGCCACGGGAATATAGAACGCATCGCCCTCGCCGGCGGCGAGCGCGACGCCGATCAGCCGGGCCCACATCGGCTCCGGGCGATCGCGCTCGAGGTTGAGGGCGAATCGGCCCGCCGCCCGCAACCGCTCGATGGCGCTATCGAGGTCCGCCAGAGTGAGAACGATCTCGTGGGCCGCGGAGGAACTCTCACCGGGAGCGGGAAGCTCGCGGAGAAAGGCGCCGAACTCGAGCTCCGAGAACAATCGGTGCGCCGCCGCGGCGTCCGGCGGGTGCACCCGCAGACTCTCGAGGTCGAACGGCAGGGGCACATCGAGCCGGACCGTGGCCAGCTCGCGGCTCATGCGCGCCGCATCGGCATGCAGGAGGAGCGGCTCCCGGTAGCGCCGGTTGGGGACGCTTTCGACCTGACTCAGAAGGGTTTCGAGGTCGCCGTAGCGTTTGATCAGATCCTTCGCCCCCTTGTCCCCGATTCCGGGGACCCCCGGGATGTTGTCCGAGGCGTCACCCCACAGGGCGAGCACGTCCACCACCTGATCGGGGCGCACGCCGAAAAGCTGTTCGACGTCGGCGCTGTCCAGGAGCCGCTCCTTGACCGGGTGAAAGACTTTCACCCCCCCACCCACCAGCTGCAGCAGATCCTTGTCGGTCGAGACGATCACGACCTGGCGCCCGGCCTGTCGGGCGCGATCGGCCAGGGTGCCGATCAGGTCGTCGGCCTCGTACCCGGGCAGCTCCAGGGCAGGGACGCGCAGCACTTCGCAGACCTGCTTGACGTAGGGGATCTGGGCGATCAGGCTCTCCGGCGTCTCCGGCCGGTGCGCCTTGTAGTCGGCAAAGGCCTGGTGCCGGAAGGTCGGCTCGGGACGGTCGAAGAGGACCGCCATGTAGCTCGGCTGGAAATCCTTGATCAGCTTGCGGAGCATCCCGGTGAAACCATAGATGGCGTTGGTCGGGAGCCCCTTGCTGTTGCTCAGCTCACGGATGGCGTGGAAGGCGCGGTACAGGCTGTTGGTTCCGTCGACGAGGAAGAGCGTGTCGGCGGGATTCGGGCGATCGCGCATGACCGGTGCTCGCGGCAAGGCGGCGGCGCGCCGACGGCCGGGCCGGCCGCCTCAGATCGCCGGCGCCACGCCGGCGACCCGGTCCGCGGCGCGCGGACGGATCCAGGGGTAGATGGGAAACGCTTCGCACAGGGTGCGCACGCGGGAGGCGATGGAGGCCCCGCGCGACGCATCGAGCTCGCCGTCCAGCGCCTCGAGGAGCAGGCTCGCGATCTGCCGCATCTCCACCGTTCCCATGCCGCGGGTGGTCACCGCGGGGGTGCCGATCCGCACCCCGCTGCCGATCATGGGTTTCTCGGGATCAAAAGGAATGGTGTTCTTGTTCAACGCCATGCCGAGCTGCTCGAGGCGCTGTTCGACGGCGCGGCCGGTCAGACGCCGCGACCGCAGATCGACCAGGAACAGGTGGGTATCGGTGCCGCCGGAAACGATGCGCAGGCCGGCGGCGCCGAGCGCTCCGGCGAGCGCCGCGGCGTTCTCCAGGGTGCGCTGCTGATCGCGCCGGAACGCCTCGCTCATCGCCTCCCCGAAGGCGACCGCCTTCGCCGCCACCGCATGCATCAGCGGCCCTCCCTGGATCCCCGGGAAAACCGCCGCGTCGATCTCCTTTGCAATCGCTTCGCCGCAGAGGATGAGCGCGCCCCGAGGTCCTCGCAGCGTCTTGTGGGTCGTGGTGGTCA
>JAYUCR010000284.1:0-4159 GCA_043740165.1 Acidobacteriota bacterium
TGCCATCGCTCGCCACGAACTCATCGACGCCGTCACGATTGAAGTCGGCCGCCGCCAGGCCGATAGGCCGGAGGCCGATGTCCCTGGTGAATGTCGTCCCGGAAAGGCAGAAGGCGGACCCTGAGCTCTGCGGCAGGACCGTCACGGAGCTCGCCGGCGCTCCGCTCCCGGCGGTCGCCACCGCCAGATCGAGGCGTCCATCGCCGGTGAAGTCCCCCGCGGTGATCTGCCGCGGGTCGGAATTTCCCGATCCGCAGGAGGCCGCGACCGCCAGGTGGCCGCCGCCGTCACCGCGCAGGACGAGGACCATGTTGAGATCCGGCTCCGACCCGGCCAGATCCTGGTGGCCGTCTCCGTCGAGATCCGCGACGGTCATGGATCGCAGGGGTGCCTGGGCGGCAATCTCGCCGATCGCGGTCAGGTTTCCAAGTGCGTTGACGTGGTAGATCCGGACCGTGCCGGCATCCTCGAACCCCACGACGGCGTCCGCCCGTCCGTCTTCATCGAAATCGCCGGCGGCCGCGGCGACCGGCTTCTCGTTCACCACGAGGTCCCGTGGGGCCCCGAAGCGACCGTTCCCCTGGCCCGTGAACAGGCTGAGGCTGGCGGGCACGCAGATTCCGCCAGCGTCACGACGCCCCTGGTTCACGACCAGGACGTCGGCATGGCCGTCGCCGTTGAAATCCCCCGCCACGGCGGCGATCGGCATGCAGTGCGTGATGACGCTCAGCGGAGGGGTGAAGAGGCCCCGCCCGATCCCCCGGAACATCGTCAGCCGCATCAGGCTGGAATTGAAGCCGCAGTCGAGCGGCCCATCCCCCGGCATCGCGAGGGGAGCGCCGCAGGCCGGGAAGTCGATCGGCCCGACGTTGGTCGCGACGATGTCCGGAAAACCGTCCGCGTTGAAGTCGGCCACGTCGAGGTCGGTCACGGAATCCCAGAGCAACGGCAGGCGGGTCTCCGATCGCAGCCGTCCCGATCCGTTTCCGAAGAGGAGCGCCGCCTCGTTCCCGTTCGTGTTCACCACGACCGTGTCCTGGTGACCATCTCGATTGAAATCGGCGACCCCCAGGCTGCGCGGCCAAGCCCCTGAGCGGAAGGCGGCCGGGACGCCGTATCCGCCGCCGGCGAGACTCGGAAGCACCAGGATCGTTCCGGTCGCGGGGTCACCGGCGACCAGGAGATCGGCGCGACCGTCCTCGTTAAGGTCGGCCGCCGCGACCGCCGCCGCCTCGTACGCCAGGGAAATCGTATTCGCCGCCACGAAGGTGCCGTCGCCCACGCCGTTCAGGACCGACAGGCTGCGATCGATCCGGTTCGCGATCGCCAGATCGGCTTTGCCGTCTCCGTTCAGATCGGCCGCGACGATTCCCGCCGCCCCCGCGCCGGCCGAAAAAGTCCGCGGCGTCCCGAATCCTCCGGTCCCATCGCCCAGCAGGACCGCGACCGTGCCTGCCCCGAGAGTGGCGGCGAGATCGGCATGACCGTCGAGATTGAAGTCGGCCGTGGCGATGCCTTCCGGCGAGGCCCCCGGACTCAAGGTGCGAGGCGCCCCGAAACCTCCCGCGCCGTCGCCGGCGAGCCAGGTGATGGTGTTCGCCAGCGGGTTGGTGAGCGCCACGTCGGGCTTGCCGTCCTGGTTGAAATCGGCGCTCACGATGAAGTCGCATCGGCCTCCGGCGTCGAAGAGCCGCGGCGACAGGAACGTGACATTGCCGGCTGACAGAGTGGTCACCAGGCCGCCCGGCGAGTCGCTGGCAACCGCCAGGTCGGGGTGCCCGTCGCGATTCAGGTCGACGACCACGACCGAAGCCGGCCGCACGCCGAGCGGTGCGAGCACCGGGTTGTCGAGATCGAGCGATCCGTTGCTGAACAGGACGCGGATCGCGTTGTCCTGGGCGTCGGCGATGACCGCGTCGGGAATGTGATCCTCGTCGATATCGCCGATGGTCACGAAGACCGGCGCGCGCCCCGCCGGGTAGATCCGGCGCGCATCGAAGTCCGGACGCGGGGCCGCGGGCGAGGCGGAGATCGACAGTGCCAGGACCGGTCCGATGGCGGCCAGCAGCAGAATGATGCGACCCCCCTCCGAGAAGGGGCGATGAACGGCCATGACGCCCATAAGTGAAGGGCCATGCTCATTCCAAGCCCGCCGCATGTCAACCCTAATCTGGTGTAAGGCTGCGCCCGATGCCGGGTTTCGAGGCGCCGCCGCGCCGATTGAAGCGCGCCCGGCCGCCCGTATACACTGGCGTGATGCTCAAGCTGAACGGAATCAGCCGCGCCTACGGCGTGCACGAGGTTTTGAAAAATATCGATTGGGGAGTCCCGCCGCGCGCCCGCGTCGGGCTGGTCGGTCCGAACGGCGCCGGCAAGACGACCATCCTCCGGATCATCGCCGGGGTGGAGGAGGCCGACCGCGGCACCATCGACCTGACGCGCGGCCTCACCATCGGCTACCTCCCCCAGGAAGGGGCGCGCCTGGTCGAAGGGACCGTGCTCGACGCCCTGCTCGCCCCCTTCGCCGAGGTGGCGGACCTGGAGCGCGAGCTGGAGCAGCTGCACCACGACATGTCCGATGCGCAGGGCGAACGCCTCGACAACCTGATGCGCCGCGCCGGCGAGGTGCAGCACCGCTTCGAGGCGGCCAACGGCTTCAGGCTCGAGACACAGGCCAAGACAATCCTGGGAGGGCTCGGCTTCGGGCCCGAGGATCACGCCCGGCCCCTCCAGGAATTTTCCGGCGGCTACCGGATGCGCGCCGCCCTCGGGGCCCTGCTCATGCAGCAGCCGGACTACCTGCTGCTCGACGAGCCGACCAACCATCTCGATCTCGAGGCGGTGCAGTGGCTGGAATCGTTCCTGCTCGACACGCGGTCGGCGCTGGTCGTTGTTTCGCACGATCGGACCTTCCTGAACCGGCTGGTGACGTCGATCGCCGAGATGCGCGACGGGACGCTCCGGGTCTGGCCGGGCAACTACGACCAGTTCCGTGCCGAGAAGGAAGCAACGCGCGCGCTGGCCGAGAAGCATGCCGCGAGCGAGGCCCACCGGGTCGCGGAGGTGGAGCGATTCATCGAACGCTTCCGCTACAAGGCGACCAAGGCGCGCCAGGTCCAGAGCCGCATCAAGATGCTGGACAAGATGGAGCGCACCGAGGTGATGGCCGAGGAGCACGCCTGGAATTTCTCGTTCCCCCCGGTGTCGCGATCGGCGCAGCGCGTGGCGCTTTTGGCCGGGGTGCGGAAGTCCTACGGCGACCGCCAGGTCCTGCGCGGCCTCGACGCCGAGCTCTGGCGCGGCGATCGGATCGCCCTGGTCGGCCCCAACGGGTGCGGCAAGAGCACCCTGTTGCGCCTGGTGGCCGGGCGCGAGCCGGCCGATGCCGGCACCATCGAAATCGGCGAGAAGGTGGTGATCCACTATTTCGCGCAGCACGTCCTCGAGACCCTCCAGGCCGGCCGCACGGTGCTCGAGGAGCTGCAGGCCTGGGCCCCCGGCCGCAACGATCAGCAGCTCCGGTCGCTCCTGGGGATTTTCCAGTTCTCCGGGCCGGACGTCTTCAAGCGGGTGGAGGTGTTGAGCGGCGGCGAGAAGAACCGCCTGGCGCTGGCGCGCCTCTGCCTGGACCCCGGCAATTTCCTCCTCCTCGACGAGCCGACCAACCATCTCGATCTGCCGACGCGCGAGGCGCTCGAGGCGGCGCTGTCGGCGTACGGCGGCACGCTGCTGTTCGTGTCGCACGATCGCTACTTCATCAACCGCGTCGCCACCCGGGTGGCCGCCTTCGTCGACGGCCGCCTGGTGCTGCACGACGGCGGCTACGACGACTACCTGGCCGCCGTCCGCGGCGCCGCCCCGACCGCGAAGGCGGGCGCCGTCGTCCGCGCCACCCGCCGGGAGCCGCCGCCGGCGCCGCGCGCGCAGGTCCTGGCGCAGCCGGCACGGGCCGACGGTCACGCCGCGTCGGCCCGCCGGACGCAGCGGCGCGACGAGGCCGAATCCCGCAATCGCCGCAACCAGGAGCTGCGCTGTTTCCGCGAGCGGGTGCGCAAGGTCGAAGGCGCCATCCTGCCGCTGGAGACCCGCCTGAAGGAGATCGACGCCGCCATGACCTCCCCCGACACCTGGCACGACCAGCCCCTCTCGCGCCGCCTCG
>JAYUCR010000285.1:0-4145 GCA_043740165.1 Acidobacteriota bacterium
GAACCGCAACACGTCCCGCCCGACATCCTTCGAAACGACCCCCATGCGCCGGGGCCTGGTCCAGGGCTCGATGATCCTGAAGGCGACCGGCTTCCCGCGGTAGGAGGCGGCCTCGATCCGCAGGGGTATCGAAGGCGCGTCAGGGTAGATACCCTCCCAGGCAGCGCGCCGGTCGGCGTACACGAGCGGTGACCAGGCGGGCTCGGCCGGCTTGAGCGCCGCGGGGTCGAACCCGGCCAGCGTCAGCAATGGATTCCAATCGGTCTCAGGCAAAGGTCCCGTCGCGGGGTCATGCTCCGGCGGGACCGCCTCGAGCTGCCGCAGCCTGCCTTCGGGATCGAGGTGCAGGCGCACCATGCCCGAGGTCAGCAGCGGCGGATCGGTGAAAAGGGAAGGAACCCCGCTGCTGTCATCGAAAGGCACCAGCGGCTGCGGACTCTGGCGGAACCAGAATGAGATGGCATAGGGCGGGCCGGCGGTGAGCCGGCTCCATCCCGGCGGAGCGGTCCGGTCGCGAGCCACATGGTCAATGTAATCGTCCTCGAGATCGAATCCGACGTCGGTGTCGTTGGGCGGTTCGGTATAGCCGAGCGCCCGGATGATTTCCCGAGCGCGGTCGCACAGGACATCGGGCGGCTTGGGGAGCGGCACGATCCGGGTGAGCTGGGCTTTCCCTGCCAGGAACACGACTCCGGCGACTCCGATGACCGCGGCAATCAGGCAGATCCAGGCCTGCGTTGGCTTCAGCCCGCCGGCCTCACCGGCCTCGGCGACGAGCTCCGGCGACGGCGTTTCGCCCGCGGCGAGCGCCGCGGCCAGCGGGTCGCCCCCCGGCAGCGCGGCGGCGACCGTCAGCGCCGAAGGCGGCCTGTTGGCCGGATCGCGCTCCAGGCAGCGCAGGATCACCCGCTCCACTGCCGGATCGAATCCTTCAATCAACTGTGAGGGGCTCGTCGGGGCCGACTCGAGCTTCAGCCGCGCCCGCTCCGCGGGGGTCGGAGCCTTGAATGCCGGCTGGCCGGTGCACAGCTCGTAGAGGACGAGCCCGAGAGAGTAGATGTCGCTCCGGACGGTGACGCCCTTCCCGGCGATCTGCTCCGGCGCCATGTAGGCCGGCGTGCCGGCCATGATGTCGGCGCCGCGGATCTCCCCGGCAAGACGCGCCAGCCCGAAGTCGGTGATACGGGCCCGGCCGCGGCCGTCGATCATGACGTTCGACGGCTTCAGGTCGCGATGCAGGATCCCCTGTTCGTGCGCCGCCGCGAGCCCGGCGCAGAGCTGCCGGGCGATCTGGATCGCCTTGTCGCGCGGCAGGCGGCCGATTCTCCTGAGCAGGCTCGCCAGATCCTCGCCATCGACGAACTCCATCGACAGGAAGTGGTGCCCGTCCACCTCGGCCACGTCGTAGACGCGGCAGACGTTCGGGTGGGAGATCTGGCGCGCGATCCGCACCTCGTCGAGAAAGCGTGAGAGGCGCGCCGCGTCCTGCTCGACCTCGGCGGGCAGGAACTTCAGCGCCACCACCTGGCCGAGCTTGATGTCGTCGGCGCGGTAGACCTCGCCCATGCCCCCCTTCCCGACCAGCCCGAATATCCGGTACCGCCCCGCGAGCAGCGTGCCGGGGAGAAAGCGTCCCTCGCCGAGGGAGCCGGAGGGCGATCGTGGCTGCGAGGGTTGGGGCCGGGCCGGCGGGTCATCGTGCCGGACCGTTCGCGTGGGCGCCGAAGCGGACGCGAGGGGCGCGCCGCAACGCGGGCAGAAGGCGCTCCCGTCCGGGACGTCCCGATCGCAGGAGGGGCAGCGGCTCACCGGGGGAGGATGACACAGGACGCGAGGCGATGTGAAGCCGGCCACCCGCGGCGGGGAGCGTTCCTGTAGAATCGCCCCGGCCATGCACCCGCGGATTCGCACCGCACTTGATCGGTGGGTCGGCGCCGGACTTCTCGACGCCGCGACCGCCGCGCGCATCGGCGCATTCGAGGCGCGTGAGGAGCCGCGGCACGGCGCCCGCTGGCCGGTGATCCTGGCGTGGGCGCTCGGCGGGATCCTGCTCGGCGCCGGGGTGCTGCTGTTCGTTTCCGCCCACTGGGATCGGCTCTCCCCGTCCGGCCGTTTCTCTCTCGTCCTCCTGACCGTAGCGGCGTTCCATGTCGGCGCCGCCCTCGTCGCGGGCCGGTACGGTGCGCTCGCGACCGTTCTGCACGCGGTCGGCACCACGGCGCTCGGTGCCGGCATCTTCCTGGCCGGGCAGATCTTCAACCTCCAGGAGCACTGGCCCGGCGGCGTCATGTTGTGGGCGCTTGGCGCCGCCTTCGGCTGGTGGCTGCTGCGCGACGCCGCGCAGGCCGCGCTCCTGGCGCTGCTGGCGCCGGCGTGGCTGATCGGGGAATGGATGGTCGCCACCGAGCGGCTCGATGGCGGCATGCGGCTCCTCGGGCAGGGGCTCGTCGTTCTCGCCGTCGCCTACCTGGGCGCGCGCACTGCGGATCGGACCGGCGAGGAACGAGACGGCTCGGAGCGGAACGACGCGGTCCGGCAGGCGCTCGTCTGGATCGGCGGGCTGTCGTTGATCCCGACGGTGCTCCTGACGGTGATCGACGACTGGCGCGATCCCTCGCGGCCCCCGCTGACGACCGGGCTTCTGGCCGTGGGGTGGGCGGCGGGAATTCTGCTGCCGCTCGGGCTCGCGCTCGTGCTGCGCGGCCGCGCGGCCTGGACGAACGGCGTCGCAGCGCTGTGGGCTATCGGCCTCGCCGGCCTGGCGCGCCACGCGTCGCGAATCTGGCCCGCAGTCGCCGGCGCCCTCCCGGCGCGACCCTTCTGGCCGCAGGTCGGCCTCTACGGCTGGTGCGCCCTGGGGGCCGTCGGGCTCGTCTTCTGGGGCCTGTCCGAGGCGCGGCGGGAGCGGATCAACCTCGGCGTCGCCGGCTTCGCCCTGACCGTCGTCTTTTTCTATTTCTCCAGCGTCATGGACAAGCTCGGTCGCTCGGCCAGCCTGATCGGGCTCGGCATCCTGTTCATCCTCGGCGGCTGGGCCCTCGAGCGAACGCGGCGGCGTCTCATCGCCCGCCTCGACGCAGGCCGGCCATGAGCGCGGACCTGAGCAACCCTCGCCCCCGCTCTCTCCTCTCCAGGGGGCTCGCGCTTGCGGCGCTCCACCTGCTCCTCGTCACGAGCCTCGGGGCCAAGCTGCTCTACGATCGCAGCACCCGCCCGAGGATCTGGGTGGAGACCGCCCCGTACGATCCCGACATGCCGATCCGGGGCCGCTACGTCAGCCTGCGTCTCATCGTCGAGGCCCCCGACATCGCCCCGCCCTCGGTGGAGGCGCCGGGCTGGCCCTGGCATCCGGTCAGCCTGCATATCGAAGGCGATCACCTGGTGGCCCGGAGCGATACCGAGGACCGGACCTACGGCGAGCCCTCGGTGCGATTCGTCAAGCGCGGCAACGCATGGATCCCGGCTCTCAATGAGCCGGTCGCCTTCTTCATCCCCGAACATGCCGAGGATCCGTCGCGACGGAATCCGGGCGAATCGCTCTGGGTCGAAGTGACGATGCCCCGCGCCGGACCACCACGACCAATTCGGCTCGGCGTGCGCACGGACGGGCCGATCACGCCGCTGCCGCTCACCGGAAAGCCCTGACCGGCGGTGCTTCGGGACCACACCAAAACCGCTCACCTTCTGATCGCGGGCTGACTCCGCGGCCGGGTCTCGGAATGCTACCCGGTCTGCACGCCGGGCCTTTCGCGGTTTAGGCTGGTTTGCCGGATTGTTCCGCGGTGCGGCTTGAAGCGGACGTATGATTCTTCCGATCCCCCTGTGAGCCGGTGCCCTTCAGGAGTGCGGGCTGAAAGGCAAGCGAATGCGCAGAACGCTCGTCATTCTCGTCAGCGCCGTCACGGTGTGCGTCGGCCACGAGGCAACTCAACACCCGAACCTCCACCGTACAAGGGGCGCTTCGGAGCCGGGCGCGGCTGCTCCGCCGTTCTGGTTCATGGCCCAGCGTCTGGCCGGTGAGGGGAGGATTCCGGTGCGCGCCCGCGGCAGGGCGCTCGCGGAGGCCCGAGCGCGCGGCCAAAAGGCTGCGGCTCCCGGATCGTGGGTGAGCGCGGGACCGCTCAACATCGGCGGCAGGGCGACGG
>JAYUCR010000286.1:0-1655 GCA_043740165.1 Acidobacteriota bacterium
TCGCTGTCGCAGCGGCACCTCCTGGGGATCCAGGGGCTCCGGCCGGAGGAAATCACCCTCATCCTCGACACCGCGCGCGCCTTCGCGGAGGTCTCGACGCGCGCCGTCAAGAAGGTGCCGGCGCTGCGCGGCAAGACGATCGTCAACTTCTTCATGGAAGCGTCGACCCGCACCCGCTCGTCGTTCGAGATCGCCGAGAAGCGCCTGTCGGCCGACACCCTCAATTTCTCTCCCTCGACCTCGAGCGTGAGCAAGGGGGAGACGCTGCTCGACACGGCGCGCAACCTGGAGGCGATGGCGCCCGACATGATCGTCATCCGCCACCGCGCCGCCGGCTCGCCGCACTTCCTGGCGCGGCACTGCCGCTCCAACATCATCAACGCCGGCGACGGCTCGCACGAGCACCCGACCCAGGCGCTGCTCGACGCCTACACCATCCGGGAGAAGAAGGGACGCCTGGCGGGGCTTCGTGTCGCCATCGTCGGCGACCTGATGCACAGCCGCGTGCTGCGCAGCAACCTGTTCCTCCTGACCACCATGGGAGCGGAGCTCCGGATGTGCGGCCCGCCGACGCTCGTGCCGGCCGGCCTCGCCGAGCTGGGCGGCACGGTGCACACCAGCATCGACGAGGCGGTCGAGGGGGCGGATGTCATCATGATGCTGCGCATTCAGCGGGAGCGGCAGAAGGGCGGTGCCTTCCCCTCGGCGCGCGAGTATTTCAATCTCTTCGGACTGACCCGGGAGCGTGTGCAGCTCGCCCGCCGTGACGTGATCATCATGCACCCCGGCCCGATGAACCGCGGCGTCGAGATCGACAGCGCGGTGGCCGACGGCAAGGAGTCGGTCATCCTCGAGCAGGTGGCGAACGGCGTCTCGGTGCGGATGGCGGTGCTCTACCTGCTGGCGGGAGGAACCCTTGGCGAGCTTGCTTCTTAAAGGCGGACGGGTCATCGACCCCGCGACCGGCACCGACGGCCTCTGCGATGTCCTGGTCGTCGACGGGCGGATCGCCGAGGTCCGGCCGGCGCCGGGCGCGCGGCAGGCGGCGGGCCGCGGCACCGCGAAGCACGCCGCCGTGCCCGCGGGCACGCGCGTGATCGACGTCAAAGGTCTCATCGTCTGTCCGGGGTTCGTCGACATGCACGTGCATCTGCGCGACCCGGGGCAGGAGCACAAGGAGATCATCGAGACCGGCACGCGCGCCGCGGCGGCCGGCGGCTTCACGTCGATCGCCTGCATGCCGAACACCGAGCCGCGCAACGACTCGATGTCGGTCACCGAATACATCGTCACCGAGGCGCGGCGGCGCGGTGTGGTGAACGTGTTCCCGATCGGCTGCGTCAGCAAGGGCGGGCGCGGCGAGGAGCTGGCGGAGATCGGCGACATGGTTCGCGCGGGTGCTGTGGCGGTGTCGGACGACGGGCAGCCGGTCGGCAGCGCCCTCCTGATGCGCATGGCGCTCGAGTACACGCGCATCTTCGACATCCCGGTCATCGACCACTGCGAGGAGAAGTCCCTCTTCGCCGGCGGGGTCATGAACGAAGGACGCGCCGCGACCATGCTGGGGCTGAAGGGGATCCCGCAGGCCGCCGAGTCGATCGCGGTGTCGCGCGATCTCGCCCTGGCTTCGATGACCGGCGGGCGCCTGCACCTGG
>JAYUCR010000287.1:0-9966 GCA_043740165.1 Acidobacteriota bacterium
ATCCAGGTCCTGCACATCGCCCCCGGCCACACCGACGGCGACTCGATGGTCTATCTCCCGAAGGAGAAGGTGCTCCACATGGGGGACCTCTTCTTCAACGGCATGGTCCCGTTCATCGACGTCCCCGGAGGCGGGAGCGGCCTCGGGTACATCAAGAACATGGAGTACGTCCTGGATAAGATTCCGGCCGACACGCGTCTCATCCCCGGCCACGGACCGGTGACCGACATGGCGGGTCTGCGCCACCACTACGACTTCCTGCGCGACCTGCGCGTCGAGGTGGAGAAGGCGGTGAAGGGCGGCTTGTCGCGCGCCGACGCGGCGCGCCGTGTGAAGCTCGACCGCTACCCGGACATCAAGCCGGCTTTCCGCAGCCTGGCCAACGACGTGCTGGTGTTCTACGACGAGCTCCGCCCCGGGAAATAACCCTCCGTCGATGTTTCACGACGTGCGGGCCGGGGAGATCCCGCGCACCGTCCGCCAGGATCTGCGCACCCTCTACGACTTCTACCTGGACGAGGATCGCCGGGCCTCGCTGTCCCGGATGCATCCGATGCGGCGCGCCTTCGCCGTTCCCTACTGGATCCTCCGGAGCCTGCTGCTCAAGCTGACCCCGCTGCGCCGGCTCTTTCTGGCGATCGCGTTCGCCCTGGCCTTCCTGGGCGGCATGCGGGCGCACATCGGGGACTTCGACGTCTCGTTCAACTCGACCCCGTGGGCGTTCCTGATCGTCCTGTTCATCCTGATGCTCGAGCTGAAGGACAAGGTCCTGGCGCGGGACGAGATCGCCGTCGCGCGGCAGGTGCAGCTGGCGCTCCTGCCGTCGGTCGACCCGCAGCCTCCGGGGTTCGCCCTCTGGAGCCACACCCGGCCGGCGAACGACGTCGGCGGCGATCTGATCGATTACATCGACGATCCCGCCAAAGGGACGCTCGGGGTCGCCCTGGGAGACGTGGCCGGCAAGGGGCTGGGCGCCGCCCTCCTGATGGCCAAGCTGCAGGCGAGCCTGCGCGCCACCGCCTCCGACAGCCCGTCGCTCTCAGCGCTCGCCGTGAGGCTCAACGGCATCCTCTGCCGCGACGGCCTCGACAACCGCTTCGCGACCCTGTTCTACGCCGTGATCCCCGCCGGCGCGCCGGGGACGCCGCTCCGCTGTCTCAACGCCGGCCACAATCCCCCGCTCCTGGCGCGCCATGGCGAGGTCGAGCAGGTCCCCCCCGGCGGCCGCCCCCTCGGGATGTTCCCCGATTCCACCTACGCGGAGCAGACTCTGGCCCTCGAGCCGGACGACCTCCTCATCATTTACTCCGACGGCCTCGTCGAAGCACGCGACGCAAACGAATCGGAATTCGGCCTCGACCGCCTCCTCCGCCTCGCCCCCGTCCTCCGCCGCCACCCCCTCGCCGAAGCCGGCCGCCACCTCCTCGCCGAAATCGATCGCTTCCTGGGCCCCAACCGCCCCCACGACGACCTCTCCATCATCTTATTAAAGCGTTTGGCATCCTGAGAGTCGATCAGTGACGATGTGACAGCCTGCCTCGCCGTCGACGCGCCTCGATCGCGCACCGCCGGGCGGGAAGCGGGGTGCCACCACGCGGGGCCCTCTGAGACTGCGGCGGCAGCTCCCGCGCTTTGCAGCGGGAGCCCGCCGCAGCGAAGGGAGGGGAGGGCGCGCGTGGCCGTTGGCCGGGAGGAAGCAGCTGTCGCGGAGCCCCGAAGGCCAGCCGCGCGCCCGGACCCGTGCCCCGCGCGGTGGCACCCCGCTTCCCGCCCGGCGGGGCTCCGCGAGACGCATTGACCGCGCCGACTGGCTGGCAGTAGCATCCGCGCATGGACTACCTGACCATCGTCGCCCCGGACGGAGGGAACTCGCGCTTCGAGCTGGGGATGAACAATCTCAAGATCGGCCGCTCCTCGACCAGCGACCTCGTCCTCCAGGACCTCAACGTTTCGCGTCTGCATGCCGAGCTGGTGAAACGCTCCGAGGGGTACTTCGTCCTGGATGCCGGCGGCAAGAACGGCACCTACGTCAACGAAAAGCGGATCGAGCAGCCGACCCTGCTGCAGCCGGGTGACCGCGTCCGCCTCGGCACGACGACCCTGGTCTTCAACGGCACCCCCAGCAGCCAGGTGGAGTTCAGCGACATGCCGATGCCGCAGGGGCCGGGCACGATCCACCTCTCGGCCGACGACCTGCGCACCCCGGCGCTTTCCGACATGTCGGTGATCCTGCAGGCGACTCCGGCCCCACTGGCGCGGCGGCGCCCGGCCGGCGCGAGCGATCCCACCCCGGGGACCGGGGCGGAGTATGTCGGCGGCATCACCGAGGCGGCGCTGGCGATCATTTTCGAGGCCGACAAGGAGCTGGTCTTCCACCGGCCGATCAACGAGCTGCTCGAGACGATCATGGACCTCGCCAACCGCGCCGTGCGCTTCGAGCGCGGGCTCCTGATGCTTCTCGAAGGGGGCTCGCTCAAACCGCACGTGGTGCGCGTGCCGCCGTCGGAGGCCGGGCGCGCCATTTCGCTCAGCCGCACGATCGCCGATCGCGTCATGAAGAACCATGAGTCGATTCTGACCTCCGATGCCCTGTTCGACGATCGCTTCAAGGCCGGAATGAGCGTCGAGATCCAACAGATCCGATCGCTGATGTGCGTGCCGCTCTGGAACAACCGCGAGGTGATCGGGCTCATCTACCTGGACAGCCGGCAGCGGGCCGGGCTGTTCACGCGCGACGACCTGACCCTCCTGACCCACCTGGCCAACGTCGCCGCGGTGAAGATAGAAAACGCCCGGCTGTTCGAGCAGGCGGTGGCCGCCGAGCGGATGGAACAGGAGATCCAGAAGGCGGCGGAGATCCAGAACCATCTGCTCCCCACCGACGGGCCGCCGATCGCCGGATACGACGTCTTCGGCACCAGCCTCATGTGCCGTGCCGTGGGCGGCGACTACTTCGACTACCTGCCGCTGGACGAGGGGCTGATCGGCGTGGCGCTGGGGGACGTGGCCGGCAAGGGTCTGCCGGCGGCTCTCCTGATGGCGTCGCTCCAGGCCAGCCTGCGTGCGCTGTCGGAGCTCGGGCTGCCGCCGGACAACATGATGACGCGCCTGAACCGCCTGCTCTGCCGCACCGTGCCGGAGAACCGGTTCGTCACCTTTTTCTATTCCCTGCTCGACCCGAAGGCGCATACCCTGACCTACGTCAACGCCGGGCAGAACCCGCCTTACATCGTGCGACGCGGACAGCCCGCGGAGCGCCTGGCGCAGACCGGCCCGCCGCTGGGCCTGTTCGATACGACGAAGTACACCGCCAAGACCGTCAGCATGAGCGCCGGCGACATCCTGGTCTGCTACAGCGACGGGGTCACCGAGGCGCGCGGCGGGACCGAGGAGGAGTTCGGCGAGGAGCGGCTGACGGATCTCGTCGGACGCGAGCACGCCGGAACACCTATCGACATCATCAAGCGGATCACCGAGGCGATGCTCTCCTTCTGCGCCGGGCACTCCTACCAGGACGACGTCACCATGGTCGTCCTGAAGAGACGCGCGTGAAGATCCTCCTCCTGGGGGTCGGCGCCATCGGCAGCGTCATGGCGCGCCACCTCGCGTCGCACCGGGCCGTGACCTCGCTGATCCTCTGCGATCAGGATGTCCGCCGCGCCGAGGCGCTCCTGCCGGAATTGCCCCCCGGCCGCGCGCACGTCGCCCCCCTCGACGCCTCCGATGCCTCGGCGCTGCGCCGCGCCTTCGCGGGCCAGGGGCTGATCCTCAACGCCGTCGTGCCGCGCTTCAACGAGACCATCATGGACGCGGCGCTCGAGTCGGGCTGCCACTACCTCGACCTGGCCTCGGGTGAAGCGGATCAGTTCGCGCGCCACGCCGCGTGGCGCGCCGCCGGGAAAGTGGCGCTGCACGGCATGGGGGAGGACCCGGGGATCAGCAACGTCCTGGCGCGACTCGGCGCCGACAAGCTCGATACCGTCGATGCGATCCGGGTGCGCGACGGCGAATTCTCCGAGAGCGACGACATCCCCCTCGCCTGCCTGTTCTCCACCGAGACCTTCATCGAGGAGGTGGTCTCGCCGGCGCGCCTGTACGCCGACGGCGTCTGGACCGAGGTGCCGCCCTGGTCGGGCCGCGAGGTCTACCCCTTCCCCGCGCCGGTCGGACCCCAGGTGATCTACTCCATGTCGCACGAGGAGGTCGACACCCTGCCGCGCTTCATCGGCAAGGGGCTGCGGCGGGTCGACTTCAAGCTGGCGGTGCCGGACGCGATGCGGGAGCAGCTCACCTTCCTGGACCGGATCGGGATGACGCGGCGCGACACGGTGCGCGTCGGCGGGAATCTGGTCCGGCCGCTGGCGGTCTTGGCCGCCGTGCTCCCGCAACCGGCCGATCTCGGCGGCCGCGTGCGCGGCGCCGCCATCGTGCTCGTGGAGGTGGAGGGAACCAGCCATGGCAACCGCATGCGGCACGTCCTCCACGCCGCCATGACGCACGAGGAGGCGTACAAGCGCCAGCGCACGACCGCCACCGCCTGCCTCACCGGCACCGGCGGCGCCGCCGGGGCGCTCGCCATCGTGACCGGGCGGGTCAACACCCCCGGGGTCCTCGCTCCCGAACAGCTCGATCCGGCTCTCATGGTGGCGCTCCTCAAGGAGCTCGGCATCACCGTCGAGGAATCGACCGGTGTCGTGACCGGGTGAAAGAGCTGCACGCGGCGATCGTCGCCTGCGAGCGCTGCCCGCGCCTGCGGCGTCACTGCACGACCGTGGCGCGCGTCAAGGTGCGTCGCTACCGCGACGAGGTCTACTGGGGCCGCCCGGTGCCCGGCTTCGGCGATCCGCGCGCCCGGATGCTGATCATCGGCCTGGCGCCGGCGGCGCACGGCGGCAACCGCACCGGCCGCGTCTTCACGGGTGACGACAGCGGCAACTGGCTGTACGGGACGCTGCACCGGTTCGGTTTTTCGAGCCGCGAGCGCTCCGTGTCGCGCGACGACGGCCTGCGCCTTCGCGACTGTTACATCACCGCGGCGGCGCACTGCGCCCCTCCGGGCAACAAGCCGACCCGCGCCGAGATCGATCGCTGCGGCACGTATCTTCGGCAGGAGCTGGCGCTCCTGACCCGCCTGCGGCTGGTGGTAACACTCGGCCGGATCGCGCACGACGCCTGGCTGCGGTCCTCGGGTTGGTGGGACCGGCTCCCCCCCGGGAAGCGTCCCCCGTTCGGCCATGGACTCCTCACCGCGCTCCCGGATGGAAAAAACGTCCTGGCCGCGTATCATCCCAGCCGCCAGAACACCCAGACCGGCCGCCTGACGCGGCCGATGTGGGAGGCGATCTTCCGCCGCGCGCGGCTTTTTCTCGACTCGGAACGGCCCGGAGGGCTCGACGCATGACACCGAAACGGATCGATGTGCACCAGGCACGTGAAGCGATGAGCAAGGAGCCGGGCGCGGTCTATCTCGACGTCCGCACCGAACGCGAGTTCGCCGAGGGGCATCCCGTCGGCGCCATCAACATCCCCGTCGGGACACCCAATCCGGCCGCGGGCCGGATCGACCCCAACCCCGACTTCGTCAGGGTGGCCCGCGCGGCCCTGCCGCTCGATGCGCCGATCCTGGTCGGCTGCCGGACCGGTCCGCGGGCGGAGATGGCCGCCACACTCCTGCTGGAGTCCGGGCATCGCAACGTGCGCTGGGTCCAGGGAGGATGGGTCGGGCTGAGCGATGCGGCCGGGAACAAGGTGGCGCCCGGTTGGCTGGAGCTGGGGTTCCCGATCAGCCACGACATCGGCGACGGCATCGGCTACGCCTCGTTGAAGCGCAAAGCAGGGGCTTGAAGCGAAGGGCCTTAATTCCCCAGCAGCGTTCCCAGAGCGCCGCGCCAGGCGGCGCGGGCGTCGGCGACGTCGAGGGCGACCACCGGCGTGCCGCCGACCGTGATCGTCAACTGCTCTCCCCCGACCTTCCCCAGCACCTGAAACGGGACGTCCGCGGCACGCAGGAGCGCTTCCAGCCGGGCCCGGTTCTCCGGCGCCGCCGAGACGATGATGCGCGACGGGGCCTCGCCGAACAGTAGCGCATCGAGCCGGCCGCGTGCCGGAAGCGCTATGGCGGCGCCGATGGTCGCGACGGAAGCCGAGATGCAGCACTCCGCCAGGGAGACCGCCAGCCCCCCTTCCGAGCAGTCGTGGGCCGAGCGCAGGAAGCCGGCGTGGCGCGCCGCGCGGACGGCGTCATGGAGGGCGCGCTCGCGGCGCAGGTCGACCGGCGCCGGGCGGCCGGCCTCGAGACCGTGCACCACCGACAGGTACTCGCTCGCCGCCAGGCTTCCGGCCGGGTCGCCGATGAGCAGGACGGTGTCCCCCTCGGCCTGGAACCACTGGGTGAGGGCGCGGTGCGCGTCGTCGATCAACCCGACCATGGCGATCATCGGCGTGGGGTAGATCGCCTTTCCTTCGGTCTCGTTGTAGAACGACACGTTGCCGCCGACGATCGGCGCGTCGAAGGCGCGGCAGGCTTCGGCGATCCCCTCGATCGATCGGACGAACTGCCACATGATCTCGGGGCGCTCCGGGTTGCCGAAGTTCAGGCAGTCGGTGGTGCCGATCGGCACGGCACCCGCGCAGGCCAGGTTGCGCGCCGCCTCGGCGACCGCGAGCCGCGCGCCTTCCTGGGGGTCCAGGAAGCAGTAGCGCGGGTTGCAGTCGGAGGTCAGGGCGAGCGCCTTGCTGCTCCCCTTCAGCCGGATGACGGCGGCATCGCTACCGGGGCGCACGACGGTGTTGGTGCGCACCATGTGGTCGTAGACCTGGTAGACCGACTCGCGCGAGCAGAGATTGGGCGACGTCAGCATGCGGCGGAGGGTCGATGTACCGTCGGAGAGATCGGGGACTGTTTCGAGGCGCAGCCGCTCGACCTCGTCCTGCCAGGCGGGGCGCGCCTGCGGCCGATCGTAGCGCGGGGCGTCGTCGGCCAGAGGGGCCGCCGGGAGATCGGAGACGACCGCTCCCTTGAACGACACCCGCACCCGACCGGTCGTCGTCACCCGGCCCACTATCGCCGCCTCGAGGTCCCACTTCTCGAAGATGGCCCGGACGCGCGCCTCGCTCTCCGGGGTGGCGACCAGGAGCATCCGCTCCTGCGATTCGGAGAGCATGATCTCGTACGGGGTCATCCCCTCCTCGCGCAGCGGCACGCGATCGAGATCGATCTCCATCCCGGTGCCGCCGCGGGCCGCCATCTCCAGCGTCGAGCAGGTCAGCCCGGCCGCTCCCATGTCCTGGATGCCGACGACCAGGCCGCGCTCCTTCATCACCTCGAGGCAGGCTTCCAGGAGCAGCTTCTCGGTGAAGGGATCCCCCACCTGCACCGTCGGCCGCTTCGATTCCGAGGTGGCGTCGAATTCCGCCGACGCCAGGAGGCTGGCGCCGTGGATGCCGTCCCGCCCGGTCCGCGACCCGACGTAGAGCACCGGGTTCCCCTCGCCGCGCGCCACACCTTTGTGGATCTTCTCGGCGCGCGCGATCCCGAGGCTGAAGACGTTGACCAGGATGTTGTTGTTGTACGACGGGTGGAAGTAGAGATCCCCGCCCACCGTCGGAACGCCGATGCAGTTGCCGTACGAGGCGATCCCGCCGACCACGCCGTCCACCAGCCAGCGCATGCGCGGCGCATCCGGCGATCCGAAGCGCAGCGAGTCGAGGGAGGCGATCGGCCGGGCTCCCATGGTGAAGATGTCGCGCAGGATGCCGCCGACGCCGGTGGCCGCCCCCTGGTGCGGCTCGACGAACGACGGATGGTTGTGGCTCTCCATCTTGAAGACCACCGCGATGCCGTCGCCGACGTCGACCACCCCGGCGTTCTCCCCCGGCCCCTGCAGGAGGTGCGGCCCCTCGGTCGGCAGCTTCTTCAGATGGATGCGGCTGCTCTTGTAGGAACAGTGCTCCGACCACATGACGGCGAAGATCCCGAGCTCGGTGTAGCTCGGCGTCCGGCCGAGGATGGCGACCGCCCGGTCGTACTCCTCCGGTGTCATGCCGTGCTGCACGGCCAGGTCGCGGTTCACGGTCGGCTCGCGGGACATGCGGTGGCTCTCTTTCCCTTCCTCTAGATCCGGTTGCGGCGCGCCTGCTGCCAGGTGTAGACGATCGAGTCGAACATCCGCCGCCCCTGCGCGTTCCCGAGGATCTCCTCGGCGCAGCGATCGGGGTGCGGCATCATCCCGAGCACGTTCCCGCGCTCGTTGCAGATCCCGGCCACGGCGTGCAGCGACCCGTTGGGGTTCGCCTCGCCGGTCACCTCCCCCTTCGGGTCGCAATAGCGAAAGACGACTTGACGCTTGCGCTCCAGCTCTTCGAGCGAAGCCTCGGGGGCGTAATAGCACCCTTCGCCGTGTCCGATCGGGACGGTCAGGACGGTCCCCGCCTTGATGCGCGAGGTGAACGGCGTGTCCTGGCGCTCGACGCGCAGGTGGACGTCGCGGCAGATGTAACGCAGGCCGGCGTTGCGGACCAGCGCCCCGGGCAGCATCCCGGCCTCGGTGAGCACCTGGAACCCGTTGCAGATCCCGAACACCATGCCGCCGCGGTCGGCGAACTGCTTCACCGCCCCCATGATCGGCGAGAAGCGCGCCATGGCGCCGCAGCGCAGGTAGTCGCCGTGCGCGAAGCCGCCCGGCAGCACGATGCAGTCGATCCCCTGGAAAGAGGTGTCCTTGTGCCACAGGAAGGCCGCCTCGTGGCCGAGCACGTGCTTGGCGACGTGGTAGACGTCATGCTCGCAGTTGGAACCGGGGAAAACGACGATCCCGAACTTCACCGTCTCACTCGTCCAGGAACTCGAAGCGGTACTCCTCGATGACCGGGTTGGCGAGAATCTTGTCGCACATCGCCTGCAACCGCTTCTCCGCTTCCTGGCGCGGCAGCCCTCCGAGCGTCACCTCCATGTACTTGCCAATCCGGACGTCGGTGACCTCCCGGTAGCCGAGCTGGTGGAGCGACGTGCAGACCGCTTTCCCCTGGGGATCGAGGACACCGCGCTTGAGGGTGACGTAGACGCGCGCTTTCAAGAATCGGCCTCCCGCCTGAAGGAGTGCAAGGATAGCACAGCGCTCACGCGCGCCCGAAGGCGCGCCGGAACAGCGCGTCGACATGCCGCAGTTGGTGCGGCAGATCGAAGCAGCGGTCGATCTCGGCCGCCGGGAGGAGGCGCGTCACGTCCTTGTTCGCCTTCAGGAGCGCCCGGAAATCGCCGCCCCCCGATCGCGCCTGCATCGCCGCCGCCTGCACCCAGTCGTACGCCTGCTCGCGTGTGATCCCCCGCTCGGCCAGCGCCAACAGAACATTGCCGGAGTAGATGAGCCCGCCGGAGGCGTCGAGGTTGCGGCGCATGGCGATCGGATCGACCACCATGCCGGCGACGATCCGGGTGAAGCGGTGCAGCATGTAGTCGAGAAGGATGGTGGCGTCGGGGAGGATCACCCGCTCGGCCGACGAGTGCGAGATGTCGCGCTCGTGCCAGAGCGGGACGTTTTCGAGCGCGGTACTGAGATGGCCGCGCACGACACGGGCCAGGCCCGCCATCTGCTCGCAGCCGATCGGGTTCTTTTTGTGCGGCATGGCCGAGGAGCCCTTCTGTCCCTTGCCGAACGGCTCCTCCACCTCCCCCACCTCGCTGCGCTGCAGGTGGCGGATCTCGACCGCGAAGGTCTCGATCCCGGTCGCGGCCAGGGCGATGGCGGCGATGAGCTCGGCGTGCCGGTCGCGCTGGATGACCTGGGTGGCGATTGCCACCGGCTCGAGACCCAGGGCGGCGAGGACCTGCGCTTCGATCTCCGGCGTCAGGTGGGCGAAGGTGCCGACCGCCCCCGACAGCTTGCCGACCGCGATCCGCCGCCGCGCCGCCGTCATCCGCTCGATGTCGCGCCGGACCTCGTCATGCCAGACGGCCAGCTTCAATCC
>JAYUCR010000288.1:0-1636 GCA_043740165.1 Acidobacteriota bacterium
GCCCCAGCGACGGCATCCCTTCATGCCCGCCTACGTCCCGCGCCTGCAGGCGGTGGTCGATCTCGAGGCGATCCGGAAAACGCCGCTGCGCATCGTCGTGGACAGCATGCATGGGGCCGGCGGGAGAATCCTGGAAGAGCTGCTGCGGGGATCCAAGGCCCGCGTCCACACCATCCGCGGCAACCCGGACGTTCTGTTCGGCGGCACCCCGCCCGAGCCGCGCCCGGAAAACCTGGCGCCGTTGCGCGCCGCGGTGATCCGGCACCGGGCGCACATCGGCATCGCGACCGACGGCGACGCCGACCGCATCGGCGTCTGCGACGAGCACGGCGACATGGTGACCCCGCTGCAGATCTTCCCGCTCCTGGCGCTGCATCTCCTGGAGGGGAAGGGCTGGCGCGGCGGCATCGCGCGCACCTTCGCCAACACCCTGGTGGCGCAGCGCATCGCGCAGCGGCACGGCGTGCCGTTCCACGATCTGCCGATCGGCTTCAAGCACATCGCGCGCCTCATGCTCGAGGAGGACGTGCTGATTGGCGGCGAGGAGAGCGGCGGGATCGGCGTCAAGCGGTTCCTGCCGGAGCGCGACGGCATCCTGATCGGCCTGATGCTGATCGAGATGCTGGCGCAGCGCGGTCGGCGCCTCAGCCGCCACATCATCGCGATGCAGAAGGAATATGGCGCTTACGTCTACCGCCGGGTCGATCTCGCGCTCCCCTCGGAGCTGGGGCGGCGCGCCGTGGCGCGGCTGCTGTCCGATCCCCCCGCGCGCCTCGCGGGGCTCGCGGTGCAACGTCTCGATACCCTGGACGGCGTCAAGCTGCTGTTCGGCGATGCCGGCTGGATCCTGTTCCGCGCCTCGGGGACCGAACCGGTGCTGCGGGTTTACTCCGAAGCCGCGAGTGCGACGCTCCTCGACCGCCTCCTGCGCGCCGGGGTGGCGCGCATCCGCTCCCTGGCTTCCTGATCAGGCGACGCCGCGCGTCGCGGCGTAAATCTCGACCAGCCTCTCCACCGTGGCGACACTCGTCCAGAGAAAGGCCAGGAGCAGCAGCCAGGCCCCCGCCCGGCCCAGACGCTCGGCCCACGGGCGATCCCAGACGAGGCGCGGCAGGAAGGGCGCGACCGCGACGACGGCGAATGCGATCATCGTCCAGCGGCTGCCGCTCACGGCGGCCGGGAGGGCGTACAGGAGGCCGCTGGCCACGGCGCTGGCCGCGAACGGAAACGTCAGGAAGAGGTCGCCGCGCTCGAGCATCTCCTCGAGGTAGATCCCCGCCGCCACGCACAGGAACGGATAGAACGGGATGCGGTACCACCCGTAGATCACCCGGTGGTCCGCGGTCATCGCGATGAGAGTCCCGTAGAGCACGAGGGGCAGCAGCAGGAAGCGCTCGCGCCGCCAGGCCGCCATGCCCGCCGCCAGAAGCAGCCAGAGATACGAACCCCGCCCGAACCATTTCACCACCGCCTTGCCGCCGAGCAGATCGGAGACCGAATCGAGCGTCACCCACTTGCTGGTCGACTGGGCCCGCAGGACCTTGAGAAAGATCTCCGCGTCGTAGGCCCATCCGTAGGCGGCATAAAGAGCCAGAAAGCCGGCGGCGACGGCGGCGACCAGTGCGGCGTCGCGCCA
>JAYUCR010000289.1:0-1620 GCA_043740165.1 Acidobacteriota bacterium
ACGTCGTACAGGAATCCCGTCGGAACCTGGCCGGAGTGCCGGTCGGCGAAATCACGCACGTCGGTGCGGACGAAATAGAGCGCCGCGCCGACGCCGACCCCGATGCCCAGCTTCATCCACCCCTTGCTGTCCATGTGCGCCGGGCGGGTGAAGAGGTACTTGCCGTCCTGAAGCGTCTGCTTCCAGCTCAGTGGAGCGTCGGACGGCTGCCAGCTCTCGCCCGAATCACCACGCAGCGGCCAGGGGGTTTCCTCGGCCGCCAGCGCCGGCAGCCCGGCCAGAATCGAAACGGACAGGGCCAGCACCACCAGGGGTGTCGCTTTCATGACCCTGCCACGACAGTGGAGCTCGTTCACCTTGTGTTGGAGGGATCCCGTCGGCCATTTCCTTCGGTCATCGGACGGAAACCTTCCGGGGGGAGCCGGAGCAATCGTCCTGCGCCCGCCGGGCTCAGCGCGGGCGTCGGGGCTCCTTGCGGTCCCGTTCCCCGGCCTCCCGCTCGACGTGGAAGCGGTGCAGGAGGCGGTGCCCCACCGGCGCCAGCAGGACGGCGACGATGGTCAGGAAGGCGACGCCGCTGAACAGGGCGTAGGCGGTGGCGAACAGTTTCGCCACCGCCGAGGTCATCGGATCGACCGGCCCCATGCCGGTCAGGATCATCGCGGCGTTGAGCAGCGCGTCGATCCAGGGGAGCCCGCCGATCCAGTGGTAGCCGAAAGCCCCCATCCCCAGGGATACGGTCACCAGCACCCCCGCCATCACGAAAGTGCGCAGCATCCGGTGCGCGAACTGCCGGGGCGGCAGGAGAGGGGCGTGGTGAGGCTCGAACATCATCGAGGTTTCGGGTACCAGCCGATCGGATTCTCGTCGAGGTTGATGTAGACCTGCTTGACCTCGAGATATTCGTCCAGGCCCCAGGGGCCCAGCTCGCGGCCGATGCCCGACTGCTTGAAGCCGCCCCATGGGGCCTCCACCGGCGTCGGCTGCATATGGTTCACCCAGACGATGCCGGCGCGCAGGCCGCGCACGGCGCGCATCGCCTTGAAGATGTCGCGCGTCCAGACGGCGGCGGCGAGGCCGTAGTCCGAGTCGTTGGCGATGCGCAGAGCGTCCTCCTCGCGATCGAACGGGATCACCGCCATCACCGGGCCGAAGATCTCCTCGCGGGCGATGGTGGCGGCGTTGTCGACATCGTAGAAGATCGTCGGCGCCACGAAGAAGCCGCGCTCGGCCTCCTTCGGGAGCCCCGCGGGCCGTCCGCCGCCGACGCCGAGCTTGGCCTCCTTCTTTCCCTTCTCGATGTACGACAGGACACGCTGCTGCTGCTCCTCGCTCACCAGCGGCCCCATCTTCACGCCGGGATCGATCCCGGGCCCCAGGCGAATCGTCTTCGCCCGCTCCACCATCGCGTCGACCAGCTTCTTGTAAATCGGCCGCTGCACCAGGACCCGGCTGCCGGCGGAGCAGACCTCGCCCTGGTTGATGAAGACCCCGAACAGCGCCCCGTCCACCGCGGCCTCGAAGTCGGCATCGGCGAAAAAGATGTTGGGCGATTTGCCTCCCAGCTCCAGCGACACCCGCTTCAGCGTGGTCGCCGCCTCGCGCATGATCTGCTTGCCG
>JAYUCR010000290.1:0-9844 GCA_043740165.1 Acidobacteriota bacterium
GGTGTCGACCTCACGCCGTTCCCGGAGGAGCGCGTCCGGCGCGCGGCGGAGATCCGGCGCTCCCGCCGCGACGGCTGGCGCATCGGATGGATCGGCAGCCGTTCCAGCCTGCGATATCTCCAGACCCTGGCGGAACCGCTGCGCCTCGTCTGCGCCCGCGCGCCCGGCGCCCGCCTGGTCCAGGTCTGCAACGATTTCGTCGACCTTCCCGGCGTGCCGACGGAGAAACGGCCCTGGTCGGCGGAAGGGGAGGCCGAGGATCTGCTCGGCTTCGATGTCGGGCTGATGCCGATCGACGATCAGCCGTTCGCGCGGGGCAAGTGCGGACTGAAGATCCTCCAGTACCACGCGGCCGGCGTGCCGGTCGTGGCCTCTCCGGTCGGCGCCAACCGCGACATCGTGCGGGACGGCGAGACCGGTTTGCTGGCGGAAGGCGCCGAGGCCTGGGCGGCGGCGATCACCCGTCTGCTCACCGAACCGGAGCTCGGCGCACGCCTGGCCCTGTCCGGCCGCGGGCAGGTGGCCGCGTCCTATTCGGCGCAGGTGATCGGAGCCCGGCTGGCCGGGATATTGCGCGAGGCGGCGGGGGGAAGGAGGGTTTCGGCCGGGTCAGCCGCGGGCGCACTTCCAGGCGAGGAAGGCGAAGGCGAAGAGCAGGCCACCGGCCACCAGCGGCTCCTGGTTGCGCACCATCTGCCGGAAGGACCATCGGGCCGGCTCGCCCTGGTACGGCCGGAGCGAGGGGAAGAGGATCGGCACCTGGCGGCGGTAGGCCGCGTAAGTCGCGCCATGGATGCGCTCCAGCCGGCCTCCTTCGACCCGTAGCTTGCGCGGGATGTAATAGAGGAAGAAGATGGCGTACCCGATGGCGAGGGCCACGTAGTTGAGGCCCCACGCGCTGCGCGCCGCAAGGCCCAGGCCGGTCAGGATCAGCAGCCGGCCGAGATAGAGCGGGTTCTGGGTGTAAGCGTAAGGTCCGGCGGTCGCCAGCCGGACCGATTTGTGGAGGTGGCCGGCGGCCCAGATGCGCATCGATTCGCCGAGCAGGGCCATCACGGCACCGGTCGCGAGCAACGTCCTGTTCGGCCGCGCCAGCACCACGAGGGTCGCGATGAAAACGTACACCCCGACGAGCCGCAGACGTCCCAGCCAGGCATTGCGTACGGGCGCGTCCATCCCCCCCTCGAAAGAGCGGGCATCGTAGTGGACGCGCCCGGGGGTGTCAACACGGCGGGAATGCGGCCGTCGCGTCCGACGATCGACGTGGCGGTGCTGGTCGCCCTCGGGATGGTCCTGTTTCTGTGGCGCCTGGGCGGGCATGACCTCTGGCCCACCGACGAGCCGCGGTTCGGACAGGTGGCGCGCGAGATGTGGGAGCGTCGCGACCATGTCGTCCTGTCGCTGAACAATCATCTTTATACGGAGAAGCCGCCGCTCTTTTTCTGGGCGGTGAACGGTGTTGCGGCCCTGCGCGGCGGGGTCGACGAGTGGGCGGCGCGCCTGCCGTCGGCGGTGGCGGGCATTCTGGCGATGCTGCTCATCCGGAGCCTCGGCGAGCGTCTCTTCGATCGGCGCGCCGGCTTCCTCGGAGCCCTGATCTTCGCGACCAGCCTGCAGATCCTGGAGCGCGCCCGCTGGGCCTCGATCGACATGACCCTCAACCTCTTTGTTCTCGCGGCGACCGCCCTGCTCTGGAGCGCCGCGGACGAAACACCGCGAGCGCGACTGAAGAATGGTGCCGCCTGGGTGGCGATGGGGCTGGCGACGCTCGCCAAAGGACCGGTCGGCCTGGTCCTGCCGCTCCTGGCGACGCTTCCGCCGGTGCTCTGGCTGCGCGGCTGGCGATCGGCGATCCGCCTGCTGCATCCCGCCGGCATTCTCCTGTACCTTGGCGTGACGCTCGCCTGGTTCGGCGCCTTCGCGATGCGCGTCGGCCCGGACACGGCGATCGGGATCCTGACCCACCAGACGGTGGAGCGGTACGTGGGCGCCTGGAACAACCAGCAGCCGTTCTGGTTCTACCTCTGGCGGTTCCCGGTGGGGTTTTTCCCCTGGATTCTGCTGCTGCCGCTCGCGCTGGTCGACGGATTTGTCTCGATCGACGAGCGGGAGCGTCGCGCGACTCTGTTTCTCACCGCGTGGGTGACCGCCATCCTGCTCTTTTTCTCATTCTCGACCGGCAAGCGCGGCGTCTACATCATCCCGGTCTATCCCGCCGCCGCGCTGCTGGTGGCGCGGTTCTGCGGGCGGGCCGAATCCGATGTGAGCGGCGCTGGAAGGGGATCGCGCGGACGCCTGTCCCTCGCCCTGGGCCTGCTTGGGACCGTTCTCGCGCTGGCGGCGATCGCCCTGGTGATCGTGATCCCGCATCGGCACCCCGACCTCGGCCGGGCGGCCTGGTGCGCGGCGCTACTCCTCGCGTCGGGTGGCGGCGCCGCATGGTGGCTGGCGCGATCGGGCCGGCCGCATCGGTCGGCGGCGGCCCTCATCGCCGCCATGATCGGCATCCTGTTCGTCGGCACCGAGTCGGTGATCCCCTGGGCCAATGGATATCTGAACCTGCGCGGCTTCGCCACCGAGGCGCGCGGCCGGATGCTCCCCGGCGTCCCCGTCGCATCGACGGAGGAGAAGCGCGACGCCTGGGTGTATTACACGGGCCGATTTGTCGAGGAGGTCGACTCGCCGGAGGAGATCTCCGCCTTCTTTGCCGCGGGGGGGCCGCGCGACCTGCTGATCGACGACCCGGCATTGCAGCGGCTGCGGGCCAGCCTTCCGGCAGCGGTCGTGCCGGTCTATCAAGGCAGGGTCTCCGGGCGGCCGCAGTACCTGATGCGGCTGCCGGGGCCGCCCTGATGTCGGGGCGGCCGTGAAGCTGTCACGTCTTGTCGCGGGGCTCGCCATGGGAGCTCTTCTTGTCGGAGCGACCTGGTTCGGAGGCTGGGTGCTGCCGCCGGAAAGCCTGGCGCGTCGGCTGGCGGCGTTCGCCGCGGTCTATCCGGGCCCGGTGAGCGAGGCTCAGGTGGAGCGGATCGAGTGCCCGCCGCTGCGGCGGCTCCGGTTCTACGTCGTCTGCACGCAGGAGTGTGAAGCGGTCTGGCGACTGGTGCTGGTCAAGGGCCTGCGGCCGACCCTGCTCGCCAATCTGGGCCGGACGCCTCCGGAGCAGCTCTCGATCACCCGGCACCGGATCAACGCGGCGATCGGCAGGGAAGCGCTGCGCCTCGACGCGGCGGACGCGCAGGAGATGGTCGCCTGTTACTTGAGGCTCGAGGGGCTGCATCCGGAGCTGGTGCTCACGGAGGCCGAGCTCGCACCAGTCTCGGAGGCGCGCGCCGAGGGAGAAGACGCGATGCGCCGGATGACGGAGTCGCTCGACGACCCGCTCGCAGCGCGGCGCATCCACGTGGAGGCGAGCCCGGAGGGTTATTTGTCGGATCTGCTTTACTGGGATACCTGGCGCACCGGGGCGCCGGTGCTGCGCATGCGGATCGGCCTGGCGCCAAGCGGCCAGCTGCGCCTCTTCCAGGTGACGCAGCCCGCCGAAAGGGGCCCGGGGGAGGGCCCGTAACGCGCGATTACAGAGATAGTTGTTGCGCGCACCGGCGAATCAGGAAATATTCCACGCTCACAGGAGTTGAGATCGCGCATGGCAAGAACCGTCGACACGGGGAAGAGTGTGGAGATCACCCGCCGGCCCGAGTCCGGCGGCGAGGTGGTGCTGACCTCAGTGGCGCTGGAGTTCGTGGCCGACCTGGCGCGCCGCTTCACCCCCAAAGTGGAGGCTCTTCTCGATCGCCGGCGCATCCGGCAGGCGGCCATCGATCGCGGGGAGAGGCCGCGGTTCCTCCCCGAGACGGCGTCGGTCCGATCCGCCGACTGGCAGGTGGCGCCGCTGCCGGCCGACCTCCGGGACCGGCGCGTCGAGATCACGGGCCCCGTCGATCGCAAGATGATCATCAACGCCCTGAATTCGGGCGCCAGCGTCTTCATGGCCGACTTCGAGGACTCCAACACGCCGACCTGGGCCAACATCATCGGTGGCCAGGCGAACCTGATCGAGGCGGTCCGCGGGACCATCCGCCACCGGGATGCGCAGTCGGGGCGGGACTATGTCCTGAACGACCGCGTCGCGACGCTGTGCGTCCGGCCGCGCGGCTGGCACCTGCTCGAAAAGCACCTGCTGGTCGACGGCCGCCCGGTGCCCGCGGGGCTTTTCGATTTCGGTCTGTTCTTCTTCCACAACGCGCAGGCGCTTCGGGATCGGGGGACCGGCCCCTACTTTTACCTGCCGAAGATGCAGAGCCACCTCGAGGCGCGGCTCTGGAACGACGTCATCGTGCACGCCCAGCAGGCGCTGGGCCTGCCGCAGGGGAGCACCAAGGCCACGGTGCTGATCGAGACCTTGCCGGCGGCGTTCGAGATGGATGAGATCCTGTATGAGCTCCGGGCGCACTCCGCCGGGCTCAACTGCGGCCGCTGGGACTACATCTTCTCCTTCATCAAGACGCTGCGCGCCGATCCGGCGTGCCTCCTGCCGGACCGGTCGCAGGTCACCATGGAGCAGCCCTGCATGCGCGCCTACACCCAGCTCCTGGTGCGCACCTGTCACCGTCGCGGCGTGCACGCCATGGGCGGCATGGCAGCGCAGATCCCGATCAAGAACGACCCTGAGGCGAGCCGTGAGGCCCTGGACCGGGTGCGGGCCGACAAGCTGCGCGAGGTGCGCGACGGTCACGACGGCACCTGGGTGGCGCATCCCGGTCTGGTGCCGCTGGCGCGCGAGATCTTCGACGCCCACATGCCGATGCCGAACCAGATCCACCGCAAGCGCGACGACCTCGAGGTCTCCGAGGAGGATCTGCTGCGGGTCCCGGAGGGGACGCGCACCGAGGCCGGATTGCGCCGCAACATCAGCGTCGCCCTCCGGTACCTGGAGTCCTGGCTGAGGGGGCAGGGGTGCGTGCCGATCGACAACCTGATGGAGGACGCCGCCACCGCCGAGATCTGTCGCGTGCAGATCTGGCAGTGGGTGCGGCACGGAGCCGCGCTTGAGGATGGCCGCGCCATCACGCGGGAGCGGGTGCTCCGGATGCTCGACGAGGAGATGGCGCGCCTGTCGGCCGGAGGGGCCGGCCCAACGCCGTTCGACGCGGCGCGGATGTTGTTCGAGGAGGTCAGTCTGTCGGAACCGCTGCAGGAATTCCTGACCCTGGCAGCTTACGAGCGGGTGCTGGCCACCGAGGCCTGAACCGCCATAGAGGAGAGCCGTCATGGAGGCCAGATCCGCCGCCGCGCAGGCCGTTCCGGATCGTTTCGCCGGTGTTCTTCGGCCCTATTCGGCCGCCGACGTCCTGCGCCTGCGCGGCTCCCTGCGCATCGAGCACACGCTGGCCCGGCGCGGGGCGGAGAGCCTCTGGCGCCTGCTGCACGAGCAGCCGTACGTGCATGCCCTGGGCGCGGTCACCGGCAACCAGGCGATGCAGATGGTGCGCGCCGGTCTCAAGGCGATCTACTGCAGCGGCTGGCAGGTGGCGGCGGATGCCAACCTCTCCGGGCAGACCTATCCCGACCAGAGCCTTTACCCGGCGAACAGCGTGCCGATGCTGGTGCGGCGCCTGAACCAGGCGCTGCAGCGCGCCGATCAGATTGAGCATGCGGAAGGGGGCGCCGTGCGCGACTGGTTCGCGCCGATCGTCGCCGACGCCGAGGCCGGCTTCGGCGGGCCGCTCAACGCCTTCGAGTTGATGAAGCAGATGATCGAGGCGGGGGCGGCGGCGGTGCATTTCGAGGACCAGCTCAGCAGCGAGAAGAAGTGCGGCCATCTCGGCGGCAAGGTGCTGGTCCCGACCAGCCATTTCATCCGGACACTCGTCGCCGCCCGCCTGGCGGCCGACGTCTCGGACGTCCCGACGCTCCTGATCGCCCGGACCGACGCCGACAGCGCCCGCCTGCTGACCTCCGACATCGATCCGCGCGACCGCGGGTTCCTGACCGGCGAGCGGACCACGGAGGGGTTCCACCGCATCCGCGGCGGCCTCGACATGGCGATCGCGCGCGGCCAGGCCTACGCGCCCTACGCCGATCTCATCTGGTGCGAAACCTCCACCCCCGACCTCGACGAGGCGCGTCGCTTCGCGGAGGGTCTCCACGCCGTCGCCCCCGGCAAGCACCTGGCGTACAACTGCTCGCCGTCGTTCAACTGGAAGAAGCACCTGAGCGACGCGGAGATCGCCCGATTCCAGAAGGATCTCGGGGCGCTGGGGTACCGGTTCCAGTTCGTCACGCTGGCGGGGTTCCACGCGCTCAACATGGGGATGTTCGATCTGGCGCGCCGCTATCGCGACGGCGGCATGGCGGCCTATTCCGAGCTGCAGCAGGCGGAGTTCGGCGCCGAATCCTCCGGGTACAGCGCGACGCGCCACCAGCGCGAGGTCGGAACGGGGTATTTCGACGAGGTGGCGAAGGTGATCTCGGACGGCACCGCCTCGACGCTGGCGCTCGACGAGTCGACCGAAAAGGCGCAGTTCTGATCAGCGGTGGTACTGTTTGCGGTAGTACTCCAGATACTCGCCGGTCTTGATCGGCTCCCACCACGAACGATGGCTGCGATACCAGTCGATGGTCGCGTCGAGCGCCGTCTCGAAGTGGGTGGCGGGGTTCCAGCCGAGCGATCGCAGCTTGCCGCAATCGAGCGAGTAACGCCGATCGTGTCCGGGTCGATCGGTGACGAAGCGCACGAGGCCGGGCGGCTTCCCGAGCCGGGTGAGAATGCGCTCGGTCACCTCGATGTTGCGCCGCTCGTTGCCTCCCCCGATGTTGTACACCTCGCCGGGCAGGCCCTTCGCCAGAACGACCTCGAGCGCGTCGCAGTGATCGGCGACGTAGAGCCAGTCGCGCACGTTCTGGCCGTCGCCATAGAGCGGCAGCGGCTGGTCGTCCAGGGCGTTGGTGACGAACAGCGGCATCATCTTTTCCGGATACTGGCGCGGTCCGAAGTTGTTGGAGGCGCGGGTGATCAGCACCGGCAGACCGTACGTGGCGAAGTAGGAGAACGCCAGGCGATCGGCGCCCGCCTTGCTCGCGGCGTACGGGTTCGTCGGCATGAGCGCCGCGTCCTCGCGGCTGGAGCCGGAGGCGACGCTGCCATACACCTCGTCGGTCGAGATCTGGAAGAAACGCTCGATGCCGCGTGCGCGGGCCACCTCGAGCAGGGTATAGGCGCCATAGACGTCGGTGCGGATGAATCCCTCGGCGTCACCGATCGACCGATCGACGTGCGTCTCGGCGGCGAAGTTGAAAATCAGATCTATTCCGTCCCCCCAGGCCGCCTCCACGTCGCGGCGGACAGCGATGTCACCGCGCCGGAAGCGGTAGCGCGGGTGGCCTTCCAGATCCTCGAGGTTGGCCAGGTTGCCGGCGTAGGTCAGCTTGTCGAGGACGGTGACCTGCCAGTCGGCGTGCCGCTCCACCGCGTGGTGCGCGAAGTGCGAGCCGATGAACCCCGCGCCGCCGGTCACCAGGACGCGCTTCAAGCGATCACCGCAGGCGCGCCGTCAGACGATCGATCATCATTTCGCGGACCAGCTGGTTGGCGCGGAACAGCGATTCGAAGGTGCCGGCGTCGGTCCACCATCCCTCGATGATGTCGTGCTGCATGGAACCCTTCCGGATGTAGGCGTTGTTCACGTCGGTGATCTCGAGCTCGTTGCGGTCGCTCGGCTTCAAGGTCGAGATGATCTCGAACACGGCGGGGTCGTACATGTAGATGCCGATCACCGCATACTCCGACTGCGGGGTCTTCGGCTTTTCCTCGATGGCGGTGATGCGGCCGTCCTTGAACACCGGCACGCCGAACCGCTGCGGGTCGGGCACTTTCTTCAGTAGGATGCGCGCTCCCTCGCGCTGCTCGGCGAACGCCGCCACCGGACGGCGAATGTCCCCCTCGATGACGTTGTCTCCGAGCATCACGACGACCCGATCCCCCTTGACGAACGGCCGCGCCAGCGACAGGGCGTCGGCGATGCCCCCCTCGCCCTCCTGGTAGGCGTAGGCGATCTCGTTCAGCCCGTACTCCCTGCCGTTCCCGAGGAGACGGAGGAATTCTCCGGCATGGTTGCCCCCGGTGACGATCAGGATGTCGCGGATCCCGGCGTCGCTCAGGGTCTTGAGCGGATAGTGGATCATCGGCCGGTCGTAGATCGGCAGCAGGTGCTTGTTGGTGATCTTGGTCAGGGGGGAGAGGCGGCTGCCCAAGCCCCCGGCGAGGATGACGCCCTTCATGCCCGCCTGTCTCCTTGCATAAATAAAGGATGGCGCGAGGCTAGCAGAGTCCGGTTCATGAGTAAAGCGCGGCGGAACAGGCTCCGGAGCCCTCCCAGGAGGCGGTAGACCCCGGCGCGCGGAGGCGGCTCGGGGCCGCCTCCTGTCGCCAGGCGATGCCGGAGCTTGGCGACCGCGCGTCGATCCGCCTGCTGCAGCTCCTGGAAGATCCAACGGCGGGGGAGGGAGGCGTCCGGATCGGCGATGAACGAGGTGGAGAAATCGATGATGAAGGGGACCCCGTCGGTGCCGACCAGGACATCGCCGTGATGCAGATCCCCGTGCGCCACGCCACGGGAGTGCATGGCACGCACCAGCGCCTCGAGCCGGTCAAAGAACGGGTCGTCGAGATCGCCGCGGCGCATCCCCTGCAGCGGGCGGCCGTCGATGAACTCGAGCGCTATCGCCTGGCGGTCGATGCGCGCGAGGAATTGCGGAATGCCAGGCAGCCCCGCGAGCCGCCCATAGGCGAGCGCCTCACGGGAGAGCTGCCAGGGACCGAGGAGCCGACGCACCGGCCAGGAACGGGAGGCGAAGTCCTTGAGGACGCACCGGGTGCCTGGCACATCGATCAGGTCGACGGTCGCCTTGGAGAAGTTGCGTCCGGAGTGCAGCCGGCGCCGCGGAAGGTTGTGGAGACGCTCGCGCGTCAGCAGGAGGCCCGCGGGGGCTATGGTAGACTTTCCGCTCATCGCGCCCCGCGCAGCATAGCACAGGAGAAAGAAGTGCTTCCGAACGCGCGCCTCGCAGGCGCATCCCGGCTGACCGTCACCGTCATGAAGCGCGGCCCGTGGTTCAAGGCCGATATCATGCGGCTGGTGAACGAAGCCGGCGAGTCGATCCTGAAGGATTTCTCGGAAAAGAGCCGGCTCATGCGCTGGTTCGGGGGGCGGCAGCTGCAGCGTGAGCGGCGGGCGCTGCGGCGCCTGGCCGGCCTGCCCGGCATCCCGGTGGATCGGGGACAGGTCCCGCCCTGCGGCCTGCTGCTCGAGCCGATGGCCGGCGAGGCGATCACCCGTTGGCGGCGGCGCACGCGGGAGGAGATCGAGCCGATGATCGAACGCCTCTCCCGTCTCGTCGACGCCATGCACGCGCGCGGCGTGGCGCACCTGGATCTGCGCAAGCGGGACAACGTCCTGGTCGCGGCGGATGGGACCTTGAGTGTCATCGATTTCAATGCCAGCGTCTGCTTCGGGCCGGGATCGCTCTCGGCGCGCCTGTTCTTCCCGGCGCTGCGGCGCATCGACCGGGACGCCGTCCTCAAATGGAAATCGTTCCTCCTGCCCGACCTCCTGACGCCGGAGGAGCGCCGCCGCCAGCGCCGCATGAGCCGATGGCGGCGCTTCTGGGTCTTCAGCTGACGTGAGCGCCGAAAACCAGGCCCCCGACCTCTCGATCGTCATCCCGGTTTTCAACGAGCGCGACAACCTCGAACCGTTGATGGGGGAGATCGGCCTGTCGCTGCGCGACACCGGGTGGCGCTACGAGGTGCTGATGGTGGACGACGGGAGCACCGACGGCAGCG
>JAYUCR010000291.1:0-1615 GCA_043740165.1 Acidobacteriota bacterium
CGGGCGATCGACGAACCAGCGGCACTCCTCCGGCAGCAGGACGAGGCTCACGTGAACGTTCGGCGCGACGCCGATCGGAAGGTTGCGCTCCATGCAGGCCTCGTAGAGGCGGCGGAAGACCGGGACGAGATCCTCCATCCGCGGCGGCGGCTCCTCCTCCATGTCGGTGCCGACGAGGGGACGGAAAACGCAGACGGTCGGTATCGCCCCGACCGAGGTGATCCAGTCGATGGCCGCCATCGAAGAGGACGGAGGCTCCAGCCCGGCGATGATCTCCCCGTTGGACACCCAGGGCGTGAACCCGCGGTGGCCGCCGCGTCCGAGACCGGCGCAGTACTCGACCGCGCGCAGGTAACGGTCCAGGCCGTACTCCCGGTCCTTTCCCGGACAGACGCGCCGGAAGATGTCGCGATCGAAGATCTCGAAGCAGAAGGAGGCGCGGTTGACCCCCATGGCGCGCAGGGCGTCGTAGCGGCGCAGGTCGTGGTGCGGCGGGGTCTGCACCCCCACCAGCAGGCCGGTCTCCTGCTTGACCCGCCGGATGTAGGGCTCGAGGATGTCGAGGTAGGTGTCCCCCTCGTAGTGCCCGGTGTTGAAGTCGACGTAGGTGATCCGGGACTCGGCGCGCGCCGCGCGCACCACCTCCATCACCTCGTCGACCGATTTGTCGTCCGCATCGTCGACCCCGAGGTTCAGCCCGACGGAGCAGAAGTGGCAGTTCTGCTTCGGCTTCTCCTGCCAGTACTCGCACACCTTGGCCGGGTAGATCCCGAGGTAGGTCCCCTGCAGGGTGCCGACGCGGGTCATCGGCTTGCCGGTGGAGGTGGTGCGGTCATACCAGGCCGGCCGCGGGGCCAGCTTCACCCGGGCCACCAGCTCGGAGGCGCCGGTGATCATCTGCGGCGAGCCGCCGGTTCCCGGCGATCGGTTTCCGTGCCGCCGGATCTCGTAGCGTCCGTCGACCCGGTGCAGGAGATAAGGGGAGGACCGGGCGAATGTCTCCGAGACCGGCACGTTGGTCCAGAGCCCCCCCGGGAGGATCAGCTCGAGCCCGCTCCCCAGTCCCGCCCGGGTCCGCAGAATGCTCCGCCCCCCGTCGGCGCCGACAAGGCACGAGTCGTCGAGGCGCAGGCCCTGGCAATAGAGGTCCAGCTTCAGGAGCGCCGGATTGCGGCGGACGTCGGTTTCCAAGGAGAGCCTCCGGGCGGCGCACTGACAGCGTTGCATCAATAAGGATACGCGCCCGGCGGCCCGCCGGGCATGATCCAGGTCACATATTCGTGATTGAGAGCCGAGGGGAGGGCGGGTGGTTACGGGGCGGCCGGCATCACGCCGGCGCGCTGCGCTTCGGCTTCGGCCTGGAGACGCGCCCGCTCCTCGCGGGAGTTCTTGATGGCGTGCTCGAGGGCCTCGTCGGAGATCTGCGTCAGGTCCGCGGCGGCGCTCTTGGCCTCGCCATGCTCCACGCTGCGCGACAGGTCCTCGGCCTTGGTGGTCCCCTGCTTCTTTCCCAGGAACGGCTTCAACAGGAGATACAGAACGTCGCGCAGCGGCATGTGGCGCGTGAAGCGGCGCAGGAGCCGGAGCGTCTGCTGCGGGTGATGCGTGAACTTGT
>JAYUCR010000292.1:0-1611 GCA_043740165.1 Acidobacteriota bacterium
TGTTCGGCAGCCGCTGCATCCCGGCCCGCGGCGTTGCTCCTCGGTTACATATGCCCGATATGCGCCCTCGTCGCGCCTTGCGGTCCGGGCGCATCGGCCACCTCGTCATTAACAAGACTTCGGGGACACGACACTAGCCGTCAGAAGAAGACGATCAGGGCGGGGCCCTCAGCCCCGCCCTTTTTTTCTGCCCCGCCACCACCCGGTCATCCTCCCCGCCGTGCCGGCGCCGCTCCGACCCCGCGCCGATGCCCCGCAAAGGCTTGCGGCGCGCGGCGCCTCGGCGATATAGTCCCCTCACGCACCCCAGGGTGCCGCTACTGGATCCGCCCCCGGAAAGGTCAGAACGTGAGCGAACCGATCCCCGTCTGGATCGAAGCGAGCCCCGAGGCCAGCCTTGCCTGGGCCACCGGCACCACAGCCGCCGTAGCGGAGCCGCCTCCCCCCGCCGCTCCTCCACGCGGCGCTTCTTCAACCGGCCCTCCCCAACCCCGCCTCCTCGAGCGCGTGCACCAGGAGATCCAGACGCGGCACTACAGCCGCCGCACCGAAGAGGCCTACGTCGGCTGGATCCGGCGGTTCGTGCTCTTCAACGGCAAGCGCCATCCGGACGAGATGGGCGAAGAGGAGATCTCCCGCTTCCTCTCCTCCCTGGCGATGCAGCGGCGCGTCAGCGCCGGCACCCAGACCCAGGCGCTCAGCGCCATCCTGTTTCTCTACCGGTACGTCCTGCGCCGCGACGTCGGCTGGCTGCGCAGCATCGCGCGCGCCAAGCCGGCCCTCCGGCTTCCGGTGGTGATGACGCGCCAGGAAGTGCGCGCCGTCCTCGGCGGTCTCGCCGGCACGAACCGCCTCGTCGCCACGCTGCTGTACGGCACCGGCCTGCGCCTCCTCGAAGGCCTGCGCCTGCGCATCAAGGACATCGACTTCGGCGCCAACCAAATCGTGGTGCGCGACGGCAAAGGGAAGAAGGACCGCGTCACCATGCTCCCGGCCACCGCCAAGGAGGCGCTGCGCTTGCATCTCCTGCGCGTCTCCGGCCTGCACGCGAGGGACATCGCGCGCGGCGCCGGCTGGGTCGAGCTCCCGACCGCGATCAACGTCAAGTACCCCAATGCCGGCCACGAGTGGGCCTGGCAATGGGTTTTCCCCGCGACCCGCACCTACGTCGACGACGCCACGCGGCAGCGCCGCCGCCACCACCTGCACGAGACCGTCCTGCAGCGCGCCATGCACGTCGCCGTTCGAACGTCAGGCCTGACCAAGCCCGCGAGCTGCCACACCTTCCGGCACTCGTTCGCGACCCATCTCCTGGAGGATGGCTACGACATCCGTACCGTCCAGGAGCTTCTCGGCCACCGCGATGTCGCCACCACGATGATCTACACCCACGTCCTCAACCGTGGCGGAAAGGGGGTCCTCAGCCCAGCCGACAGGCTCTGATCGGTCCCTACGCCTGAAACCCCCGACCAGCCCCTGTCAGCCTATTTGGTCAGCCGAAGTCGACGATGAAGCTCCAAGTCGAGCGGCGGCGGGGAGTTGAACGAATGAAGAGTCTTACGGAATTCGACAAACACAGCGTGCTCTTGCAGTACGATATTTTTATGGTAG
>JAYUCR010000293.1:0-4031 GCA_043740165.1 Acidobacteriota bacterium
GTCCCATCCGGAGAGAGCCCGTAGGTTTCCAGCGGCTGATTCGGATCGAATCCGGCCAGCGGCCTGCGGGTCGCGCGCGTCTCTGGCGCCGGAGAAAACGTCTCGACGAAGATGCCGATGTTGCCGGAAGCATCCGTTCCGGTAAACGCCAGGCTTTTCCCGTCGGGCATCCAGCGCGGGCGCCCCGATGCGATCTCGCTGCCGACCTCGATCCGGAGGCCGAGGATCGTCCCATCCGCGATGCGGGCGACCTGGACGTCGCGCGGCGCCGTGCCGCGCCGGAAGGCGACGCAGCATCCATCCGGCGAGACCTCCGGGGTGCTCCAGATCCCGGGCACCACGATGGAAGCGCCGGTCCCATCGGGGTGAATCTTCCAGATCCCGGCGCCAGCCGGGTTGCCCGAGTTGTAAACGATCCACTGGCCGTCCCGCGTGGCGGTGGGATTTTCGGCGTCCACCCCGTCGTGGGTCACCTGGCGCGCGCCGGTTCCGTCGATGGCGCAATTCCAGATCTCGAAGTGGCCGCCGCGGCTCGAGCTCCAGAGGATGCTCTTCCCGTCGGGGGTGAAGGCCGGATCCCAGTCATCGGCCGGATCCTCGGTGATGCGCCGCACGGCCCCGGTGGTCACGGAGAGCTTCCAGACGTCGAGACGACCGCTGCGGTTCGACGAGAAGAGGACCCACTGCCCGTCGGGCGAAAACGTCGGCTGCCTGTCGATGCTGTTCCCGCGGGTGAGCCATCGGACCGTGCGACCGGCATCGCCGGCCAGGGAGATTTCCCTGAGGTTCGAGCGCAGCGAGGAGGCCCCCAGGAGCAGGCGCCCAGGCCCCAGGATTTCAATCACGTCCGCCATGTCGGGGATCCAGAGCAGGGATTCGGCCTTCCCGGAGACGACATCCTGCTTCAGGATGCGCCCGGAGCCGCCGTGGGATCCGGACGCGAGGCTCTCCGTCTGGGCATACACGATCGATCGACCCGGTCCCGACCAGGCCACGGCCGATAGCTGGCCGGCCGGAGGGGGAGGGTCGAGGGTCCGCTGGCCCGATCCGTCGGCCTTGATCAGCAGGATGCTGCCGGCGGCGTTTTCGGCGCCGCTCTGCAGCGCCGCGATGGTCTTCCCGTCGGGGGACCACCGGAGGTAGTCGAGCCGGACGGTGGCGGCCCGGGCGATCTCCTGCTCCCCCTGGCCGGCGGTGTCGGCGGTCCTGACAGAGCGCCGCACCGCCCCGGCCTCGGTTTCTTCTCTCACGAAGACAATCCTCTCGCCATTCGGGGACCAGTCGCCGTCGTAGGCATCATCGAGGACCTTGCGTGGCTCACCTCCGACTACGGGAATCCTGTAGAGCGAGTGTTCCCTTCCCTCGACGCGGACGAACAGGACCTGCGACCCGTCGGGAGAGATCCGCGGGCGCTCGTCCGGCCCCGAGGTGAGGGCGACCTCGTCCCCTCCCGGGTACTGCTTGAGCCAGATCTGCGACCGGCCGTCCCGGATCGACGAGTAGGCGATCAGGCGGCCGTCGGAAGAGGAGGACGGCTCCGCGTCCCGCCCGGAGTAGCTCAGGTGATGAATGGTCGGGGGTTCGGCCGGAGCGGGACGCGCGAGCCAGAGAGCTGCCACCGCACCGGCGGCCGCCCCCGCGAGGAGGCCGGCCAGAATGCCGACGAACCGGGCGCCCGGCTTTCCCGGCGCCGCAGCGGAACCCCGCCGGCCGTTCGTGATCGCCTCCACCGCTCCCGAGCCGGAGGCGGTGGAGAGTGCCTCCAGGCTGAAGACGAGATCGCGGGTCGATTGAAAGCGCTCGGCGGGATTCTTTTCGAGGCAGTGCCGGACGATCCGGTCGAGGGCCGGGGGGATGCTGCGCGCGGCCAGCGTCAGCTCGGGCGGATCCTCGCGCAGCACCGCGGTCATGGTATCGGCCGCGGTGTCGCCCTTGAAGGCCCTCCGTCCCGACAGCATCTCGAACAGCACGGCGCCGAACGAGAAAAGATCGCTGCGCGCATCGACCGCCAGCCCGCGCACCTGCTCCGGCGACATGTAGCCGACCGTGCCGAGAACCGTCCCCGGCTCGGTCCCGGGAGACTGGGTGGGCAGCCCGGTCAGGGAGGAGCCGCTTTCCGTTTCGGTCGCGCGGGCCAGGCCGAAGTCGAGAATCTTGGCGCGCCCGTCGTCGGTGATGAAGATGTTCTCGGGCTTCAGGTCGCGATGGACAATCCCCTTGTCGTGCGCGGCCGCCAGACCGCGCGCCGTCTGGAGCGCGTAGTCGACCGCTTTGCGCACCGGGAGGGGCGACTCGCCGATCCGATCCCGCAGGGTCGCCCCCTCGAGAAGCTCGGTGACCGAGAAGGGGATGCCGTCGGCGATTCCGATGTCGTGGATGGCGAGAATGTTGGGGTGGGACAGCGCCGCGACCGCTTTCGCCTCCCGCGCGAAGCGTGACTCCAGCCCGGCATTTCCGGCCAGTCGCTCCGGGAGAATCTTGACCGCGACGTCCCGATCGAGGCGTGTGTCGCGGGCGCGGTAGACCTCGCCCATCCCGCCCGCGCCCACGGGGCCGAGGATCTCGTAAGGACCCAGGCGCGTTCCGGGCTTCAGAATGCGAATCCGACCCCGACGCGGATCACCCAGGCGTCGTCGTACGGACTGTTGAGGTCGTTGCTGTCGTAGGAGAGGTTGTACAGCGCCGCGAAGTAAACCGACCCGTTGCCTCCGATCGGGCTGGAGTATCCCGGCCCGACGAGCACGCTCGAGAATCCATCCCGTTCCGTGGTGCTGGCGGTGACCGGGAACTCGTAGTTGAGGTATTCGTACTCGCCCTGGAGGAAGAACCCCTGGTGCAGATCGCCGCGCACGAAGCCGCTGGCGCCGTAGTCGCTGGTCGTGAGGGTGTCGTCGTAGCGATCGTCGCTGCGGTAACGGTAGAGAAGGCTCCCGCCGATCGTCACGCGGGGCGCCACCTTGTAGCCGAGGAGCGGCGACACCTCGATGTAGGTCACGTCCCCGAACGCCAGCCCGACGCCGCCGCCGACATACAGCCGCTTCGGCTTCGGTGCATGGGCCGGCTTCGCGGGAGCGGCCGGTGTCGCGGGCGGGGTTTCCGCGCGCGCGGCGATCGGCCCGAGGGCCCAGACCAAGGCCAGCGCGGCGAGAGCCTGCGCGATGTGGGACCTCCGCGCGGTCGGGGACGGGCGGTGACGGGCCACGGTGTTTCTCCCTCGCGGTTGGACCGGCGCCCATTCTAGCAGGGGGCCGCGCGGAGCCGGCGCCGTCAGCCCGGGTGGATTCATCGGATTGGCCCCGCCGGCCGCTGCGGCATCAGACCACGCTCGCCCAGGAAGGCGAAGAGCGCGTCGTAGACCGCGCGCCGCTGCGGCTTCGTGAAGTCGCCGTGGCCGCCGCCCTTCACGGTCACGAGGCGGTTCACGATGCCGGCCTTGTCGAGGGCGGCGTGCAGCCGCACGGCATGGCTGTATGGGACGTATGGGTCGGCGTCGCCGTGAATGGTGAGGACCGGCGGGATGCCGCCCCTCACGTACTGGAGCGGTGAGACGCGGCGGGCGAGTTCGACGCGGTCCGACCGGCTGCCGAGCCACTCGCTCGCGTAGTGTTTGGCGTTCGGACCGTCAAGCAAGTCGGCCACGTCGGTGATGCCGTACCAGTTCACCACGGCGGCGACCTTCACCTCGGCCTGCTCGCCGGAGCCCCAGCGGACCGAGTCATCGGTCGGGCACGTGTTGTCGAATCCGGCCGACACGGGAAGCAGGCCGCTGGTCAGCGCCAGATGGCCGCCCGCCGACCAGCCCATCACGATGAGGTGCTCTGGGTCGAAGCCGTACTTCGTGGCGTTGGCGACGACCCAGCGGACGGCGCAGCGGCTGTCCTCGACGGCGGCCGGCGCCGGCGCGATGCGGCCGAGTCGATAGGAGATGTTGACCACGCTGAACCCGCGCTCGAGATACGGAAGGACGACGAGGTTGTAGTCTTCCTTCGTCCCTTCCACCCAGCCGCCGCCGTGCATGGTGATGATGGTCG
>JAYUCR010000294.1:0-4023 GCA_043740165.1 Acidobacteriota bacterium
CATCCCTATCTACCCCAACTCGCACTATGTCACGCCGCGCGACAATCTGCTGCGGGCCATCGAGTCGATCAAGGCGGAGCTGAAGGAGCGCCTGGCGGAGCTGGAGGGACAGAAGAAGCTCCTCGAGGCGCAGCGCCTGCACCAGCGCACCATGTTCGACCTCGAGATGATCAAGGAGATCGGCTACTGCCAGGGGATCGAGAACTACTCGCGCCACCTGACCGGCCGCAGGCCCGGCGAGGCCCCGCCGACCCTGATGGACTACCTGCCGAAGGACCACCTGATCATCCTGGACGAAAGCCATGTGACCCTGCCGCAGCTCCGCGGCATGTACCACGGCGATCGGGCCCGCAAGACGACCTTGGTCGAGTATGGCTTCCGCCTCCCGTCGGCGATCGACAACCGGCCACTGCAGTTCGAGGAGTTCGAGGAGCGCGCCGGACAGCGTCTCTATGTTTCCGCCACGCCGGGACCCTACGAGCTCCAAAGCACCGGGGGCGAGGTGATCGAGCAGGTGATCCGTCCCACCGGCCTCATCGACCCGCCGATCGACGTCCGGCCCGTGCGGCACCAGGTGGATGACCTGCTGCACGAGGCGCGGCTGCGGATCGAGCGTGGCGAGCGGGTGCTGGTCACCACCCTCACCAAGAGGATGGCGGAGGAGCTGAGCCGCTACTATACCGAGGTCGGGTTGAAGGTGCAGTACCTGCACTCCGACATCGAGACGCTGGAGCGGGTGAAGATCCTCCGCGGCCTGCGGCGCGGCGAATTCGACGTCCTGGTCGGCATCAACCTCCTGCGCGAGGGTCTCGACCTGCCGGAGGTGTCGCTGGTCGCAATCCTCGACGCCGACAAGGAGGGCTTCCTGCGCTCCGCCGGCTCGCTCATCCAGACCTGCGGCCGCGCCGCGCGCCACGTGCGCGGCCAGGTGATCATGTACGCCGACGTCATCACCGACTCGATGCGCAAGGCGATCGACGAGACCGCGCGCCGGCGCACCCGCCAGGAGGCCTACAACCGCGAGCACGGCATCACCCCCGAGTCGATCGTCAAGGCGATCGACGATGTCCTCGGCAGCGTCTACGAGGCCGACTACCTGAAGGTCCCGATCGAAGCGGAAGAGGGGATGGAGAAGGGGAAGACCCCCCCCGAGATCGAGGCCGAGGTCGAGGTCCTCTCGAAGCAGATGCACGCCGCCGCCGAGGCCCTCCGGTTCGAGGAAGCGGCAGCCCTGCGCGACCGGATCAAGTACCTGCGCAAGGTGCTGGTGATGGCGACCTGAGCATGGCCGCGCCGATCCCCGCCCTCCGCAAGCTGGACGATCTCCCGGACGGTCCCGGCGTCTATCTCTACCGCGACGCGCGCGGCCGGGTGATCTACGTCGGCAAGGCGAAGTCGCTCCGGAGCCGTGTGCGGTCGTACTTCCAGCCGGCCGGGGGCGGGGAATTCCCGATCACCGATGCCCTGGTGTCGGACATTCACGATCTCGAGTACATCGTCACCCGCACCGAGGTCGAGGCGCTCATCCTGGAGAACAACCTCATCAAGAAGGAGCGCCCGCGCTACAACATCCGGCTGCGCGACGACAAGAATTTCCCCTACCTGAAGCTCACCAGCACCGAACGGTTCCCGCGCGTGGTGCTGGTGCGCCGCGCGCGGCTCGACGGGAACGCCTACTTCGGGCCGTATCTCCCGGCCAGCAGCGCGCGCCGCACCATCCAGATGGTGGCGCGGCACTTCAAGGTCGCCACCTGCTACGAGCACCTCGACGGGTCGCGGCCGCGGCCCTGCCTGCTGTACCAGCTCAACCAGTGCCTGGGCCCCTGCGCCGGCCTGGTGGGAGAGGAGGAATACCGCAAAGCGGTGCAGGACGCCCGCCTGTTCCTCGAAGGGCGCACCCGCGATCTCATGGCCACGCTCAAGGAGAAGATGAGCGCGGCGGCGCGCGAGGAGCGCTTCGAGGCGGCCGCGCAGCACCGCGACCTCGTCCGCACCCTCGAAAAGATGCAGGAGAAGCAGAGCGTGTCCTCGGTCGGGCTGGAGGAGCAGGACTACGTCGCCTTCGCGCGCGAAGGGGAGATCGCCTCGATGCAGATCTTCCAGATGCGCGAAGGCCAGGTGCAGTCGCGGCGCGAGCTGTCGTTCGAGGGCGCGCGCGGCGACGACGCGGCGTTCCTCGCCGGCGGGCTCGAGCTCTACTACAGCGGAACCGACGACATCCCGCGCACGATTGTCGTCCCGCTCCTTCCCGAGTCGCGGCCGATCCTGGAGGAGTGGCTCTCCGGCCGCCGGGGAGCGCGGGTGGGGATGATGGTGCCGCAGCGCGGCCCGCGCCGGCAGATGCTCGACACCGTGGCGAAGAACGCGCGGATCTCGTTCGAAGCGATGTTTCGCGCCCCGCACACGCACGGGGTCGAGATCCTCGAAGGGCTCCAGGAAGCGCTCGGCCTCGACGAGCCGCCGCACCGCATCGAGTGCTTCGACATCTCGCACATCCAGGGGGCCGATCAGGTCGCGTCGCTGGTGGTCTGGGAGGCGGGGCGTCCGAAGCGGTCCGATTACCGGCGCTTCCGGATCAAAACGGTCGGCGGGAACGATGATTTCGCGGCGATGGCCGAGGTGGTCGGACGGAGATACGTCCGGCTGCTGCGCGACGGCCAGACGCTGCCCGACCTGATCCTGATCGACGGCGGCAAGGGGCAGCTCTCCTCGGCCCTCACCGTCCTCGAGGGGCTCGGGCTGGGGCATCTTCAAGTGGCTGCGCTCGCGAAGCGCGAGGAGATCCTGTATCTCGCCGGCCGCGCCGTAGAGGTGCGCCTGCCGCACGATTCCCCGGTTCTGCACCTGGTGCAGCGCGTCCGGGACGAGGCGCACCGCTTCGCCATCACCTACCACCGCAAGGTGCGGAGCCGCCGCACGGTCGGCACGAGCCTGACCGAGATCCCCGGGGTCGGACGGCAACGGGCGCGCCTGCTGCTCCGCCGGTTCGGCTCGGTGCAGGGTGTGCGCGAGGCGCCGATCACGGCGATCACCGACGCGGTCGGCGCCCGTCTCGCGGAACGGGTCCATCAGTACCTGGCGACACCGGTCAGGCGTTAGGAGCCTGTCCGAGTACGGGCATGGGCCTTTGCCAGTACTCGGACAGGCCCGCAGCGAGGCATGCTATAGTCCGCCCCCCGATGAATAACGTCAGCTCCGGCCAGGCTGGCGGCCTGATGCGCCTCGCCATTCTTCTCCTCGTGCTGGCCGTCCTGCCGGTGGTGGCCGCGGTGTTCCTGATCCACACCGTCACCCAGCCTCCCACCACGAGCGACGCGCAGGACCCGGGCGAGTTCCTGCTGGCGGCGGACGAGGTCGGCCTGGCCGCGAGCGACGGGGTGGCCCTGTCGGCCTGGTTCATCAAGGGGCGTCCGGGCGCGCCGCCCATCGTCCTCTGCCACGATCTCGGCGGCTCCCGCAGCGATCTCCTGAACGCCGCGGTCATCCTGAACAAGGCCGGATACCCGCTGCTTCTCCTCGACTTCCGGCGGCACGGCAAGAGCGCCAGGGCGCAATCGACCCTCGGGGTCGGAGAGCGGCTCGACATCCTCGCGGCGGTGCAGTACCTGAAAGGGCGCAAAGGCATCGACACGACCCGGCTCGGAGGGTGGGGGGTCGGCATGGGAGCCTACGCGCTGGCGCTGGCGGCCCTCGAAACGCCGGAATTCAAGGCCCTGGCGCTCGATTCGATCGGTCCGGATATTCCGACCGAGGTCGATCGACGCTTGCGCGAGAAGCTGCCTCCGGCCCTGGCGCCCGTGGTCCCGGCCCTGCACTTCCTTTACAATCCCTACTTCCGCGCGCATCTCGAGATGTTTTCGGTGCGCGGCCGGCTGATCGGTCTCGAAGGAAGGAATCTCTTGTTCATTGGCGGATCCGAGTCGCCCGAGCGCTTCGACGAGGAGCGGCTGCTGTACGAAGCCCTGCCGGAAGGCCCGGATGGAGGGAAGAACCTGCTCGAGCTGCGCCGATCGGGCATGGGCG
>JAYUCR010000295.1:0-9744 GCA_043740165.1 Acidobacteriota bacterium
GACAGGAACAAGGACTTCCTCCTCAACGATCGTCCGGTCGTCTCCGTCACCGATGCCGATTTTGATCCGAACAAGGTCACGGGCAACTTTTACCCCTACTACGAGTCCGCTCCCGTCACCCGCGATCGCGATTACGAGCAGGACCAGAGGACGCTGAGAAGGACGGGGCCGTACAACTTCGACTTCACCGGCGATCGGGGCCGCCAGACCCTTCGCGAAGACCTCACCATTTTCGTGCCCGACTGGCACGGACAGCACGAGTTGAAGACCGGCGTCAACCTCGAGCGCGAGAATTACAGCCAGACGACGAACCTGCGCCCCGATGTTCTGCCCAACCTGACGCCACCCACAGGGGCGAATTTCGTCCCGACCATCGGCGTCATCCTGCCGGCCGAAAATGTGGTGAGCAATTCAGCGAGCTCGCTCACCGGCGCCATCTACGTTCAGGACACCTACAAGCCCCTCCCCAACCTGACCTTCAACGTCGGACTGCGTTTCGAGCGTGAGTCGACCGATTCGTTCGGCTACACGCAGTTCGATCCGGCGGGGGAGCGCGCGCTGTACGATCGCCTCGACCAACTCAATGGTGGTGAGTTCCTCCGGGGCACCGACATCCAGAACGGGAACGCCGACGGCATTCTGTCGGGAGGGTACAGGTTCGACCCGTTCTTCAGCATGAAGGAAAGTCTCCCGACTAATTCGGTCTACCAGGACCTCAACAAGCTCTCGAAGATCGCCTTGTCCCGGCTGACCCAGCATCACACCTCGACGGACGTGGTCGCGAAGGGCTTCGCCGGCCTGTTCCCCCAGCTGCAGGACCCGGCCTGTGCGGGCCAGCCGGATTGCCCGCTCGTCAAGGATAAGGACCTGCTCAGGTCGCTGGGTGCGACATTCCAGGAAGAGGAGCCGTTCCGCCTGACCAACAACAACCTGGCGCCGCGTCTCGCGGTATCGTGGGATCCCTGGGCCGATTCCAAGACGAAGGTATTCGCCACCTGGAGCCGCTTCTACGACAAGCTCTTCCTCAACGCGGTCATCCCGGAGGAGGGGCCCGATCAGATTTCCCGGTACTACCACAAGGACAGCGACGGCATCACCGGAACCGGCATTCCCAATAACGGTTTCGGCGACGCCATCACCAAGGCTTACCCCAGCGCCAGCCAGGTCGACCGCGGACTGCAGACGCCCTTCACCGATGAGTGGTCGGTGGGATTCGAGCGCGAGTTGGCGCCGGAAGTCTCCCTCCGCCTCAGCTACCTGAGCCGGAAAGCCCGGCTCGGGCTTCAGGACAGGGACATCAACCACGCGACCCGCGTGAATCCGACGACGGGCGAGCTCCTGGATCAGTACGGGCGGCTGGCCCAGGGGGGCGGGGGCTCCGGTGGCGGGACGCCGGTGGGGGACAATGTCCCCGACCTCTTCATCTACAACTACTTTTTCAATCAGATCTTCCGGCTCGGGAACTACAACACCTCGACCTACAAGGGCGTCGAGTTGCAGATCACCAAACGCCTGAGCCGCAAGTGGCAGATGGACACCTCCTATACCTATTCGCGCACCCAGGGCGATGCCGAGGACTTCCAGTCCGCGCTTGGCGACGATCCTGCCTCGCTTCCTTACGAATACGGCTACCTGAATTTCGACCAGCGCCATGTGGTGCGGTTCAACGGGACGACGTTCCTGCCGGGCGACTGGACCTTCGGCGGAATCCTCTCCTGGGCATCAGGGCTTCCCTATTCCGCCATCTCCACGACTTTCGATCTCGACAATTTTTCTTACGGCCAGAACCGCACGCTCTTCGGGCGCGTAACCCCTGGAGACAAGGGCCCCGTCTTCACCGGCGAGCAGCGCAACAGCCGCCGGAACCCGGCGGTGCTGAACATCGATCTGCAGGCGACCAAAGCATTCGTCATCGGGCGTTTCAATTCGAAGCTGTTCCTTGCCGTGCAGAATATATTGAACACCGACGACATCACCATTGCTTCCTACCAGCCGGACAACTCGAATCGCGGCGGCGCGCTGCAGCTCGACGCCGAGCGCCGTTTCGGCCGCCGGTACCAGATCGGGTTCCAGTTCGAGTTCTGACCGTCAGGAAGCTCGATTCGCGCCACCTCCGCCCCGCCCCCGGAACCGGGGGCGGGGTTTTTTGATGTCGGCCGGTGCGGGAGATCCATGGGGCTGCGCTTCCACAACACGCTGACCAGGACCCTCGACGAGTTCGTTCCCCTGCGAGCGGGCGAGGTCGGGCTGTACACATGTGGTCCGACGGTCTATGACTATGCGCATATCGGGAATTTCCGCACGTATCTCTGGGAAGACCTGCTCCGCCGCCATCTCGAATTTCGCGGCTACCGGGTGAAGCAGGTGATGAACCTCACCGACGTCGACGACAAGACGATCGCCAACGCCGTGAAGCAGGGCCTGGCGCTCGACGACTACACGCAGAAATACATCGACGCCTTCTTTCAGGATCTGGACACCCTGGGAATCCAACGGGCCGAGATCTACCCGCGGGCCACGCGGCACATCCCGGAGATGGTTGCGCTGGTGCGGACGTTGCGGGAGGGCGGTCACCTCTACGAGAGCAAGGGGTCGATCTACTTCAAGATTGACTCGTTCGGGCCATACGGTCGCCTCTCCGGCCTCGATCCCGGCTCCGCCGAGGCGAGCCAGGCGCGCATCGATGCGGACGAGTACGACAAGGACAACCCGCGCGACTTCGCCGTCTGGAAGGCGCGTCGCGAGGGCGAGCCGTACTGGGAGAGCGATTTCGGCCAGGGCCGGCCCGGGTGGCACCTGGAGTGCTCCGCCATGTCGATGAAGTACCTGGGGGAGACCTTCGACATCCACACCGGCGGGGTCGACAACATTTTCCCGCACCATGAGAACGAGATCGCCCAGAGCGAGGCCGCCACCGGCCGGCCCTTCGTGCGTTACTGGCTGCATGCCGCGCACCTGATCGTGGACGGGGAGAAGATGTCGAAGTCGAAGGGGAACTTCTTCACCCTGCGCGACCTGATGGATCGCGGCTATCACCCGCGGCCGATCCGCTATCTGTTGCTCTCCGGTCACTACCGCAAGCAGCTCAACTTCACGTTCGAGGGCTTGAGCCAGGCCCAGGCGGCCCTCTGCCGTCTCGATGACCTGGCGTTCCGCCTGGGCCGGGAGTCCCTCGCGGAGGGCGAGAACGCCGAGCTCCTGCAGGCAGCGGCCGGGGCGCGCCAGGGGATGCTCGACGCGCTGGACTCCGATCTCAATACCGCCGGCGCCCTCGGAGCTCTTTTCGACCTCGTGCGCGAGGCCAACACGGCGCTCGACGCCGGCGTGGCCCGGCGTCGGGACGCGGCGGCCGTACGCGAGGTGCTGTCGGCCTTCGAGTCGATCTTCGGCATTCCGCTGGGAGCGGAGACGGCGGTCGATGCCGAGGTGGAGGCTTTGATCCGGCAGCGCCAGGAAGCGCGGAAGGCGCACCATTGGGCGGAAGCCGATCGCATCCGGGACGTTCTGCAGGCGCGCGACATCGTGCTCGAGGACACCCCTCAGGGGATTCGCTGGAAGCGCCGCGGGGCCTGATGACCCTCATCGGGAAAGCATCGATCCTGGCGGAACCGACACCGCCTTACCGGTCCGCCACGGCCCTGGGGCCGGCGGGCGAGGCGGAGGCGGCGCGCCATCTCGAGGCGCGCGGATGGCGCATCCTCGAGCGCGGATACCGCACGCGGGCCGGCGAGATCGATCTGATCGGCGACGATCACGGGGTTATCGTCTTCGTCGAGGTCAAAGCGCGCCGGGGTCTCCACTGCGGCCGCCCCGCGGAGGCAGTCGGAGCCCGCAAGCGTTCCCACATCGTCCGCGTCGCGCAAATCTACTTGATGCGGCGCGGCGGTCCCGAAGCGGCCTGTCGGTTCGACGTCGTCGAGGTCATGGCGCTGCCGGGTGGGGAGTACCGGATTCATCACCTGCGCGATGCCTTCCAGACCGCCTGAGTCATCGTACCCTTGACAGGTCCGCGGCCGCTCCGTATAGTTTTCCGCTAATCATCGAAGCCTGACGGGCGGGAATAACTCAGTGGTAGAGTGCAACCTTGCCAAGGTTGAAGTCGCGGGTTCGACTCCCGTTTCCCGCTCCAGCCCTCATGGCCGGCCCCACGGGGCCGGCTTTTTTTCATCGGTGCTCCCCGTGCAGGCTTTTCATTGACAGTCGGCGTCTGCGCCCTATACTATGCCCCAACATCCAGTGAACGCAGGCCTTACGGTCCGGGCGGCGTAGCCAAGCGGTAAGGCAGAGGTCTGCAAAACCTCTATGCATCGGTTCGATTCCGATCGCCGCCTCCACCGTGGCCGGGGACGCACCCCGACCGCGGCACGGATGCGATGAGCCTGCGCACTCTGTGCGACATCCCGCGCCGATTGCTCGCGGATCACGCGAAGCCGGATCAGTTTCTCTACAAGGAGGGCGGCGCGTGGCGCCCCATCGCCACCGCCGAGTTCTGCGAGCGGATCCGGGATCTCGCCGCGGGCCTGCGCGCCATGGGAGTGCGCCCCTCGGACCGCGTCGCGATCCTCTCCGAGAACCGCCCGGAATGGACCGCCTGCGACTACGCCATTCTCTCGGCCGGCGCCGCCACCGTGCCGATCTACCCCACGCTCCTCCCGGACCAGATCGCATTCATCCTGCGCGACTCGGGGGCGAAGCTGGCCTTCGCTTCGACACCGGACCAGATGCAGAAGCTCCACGCCGTGCGCGGCGCGCTGCCGGATCTGAAAGAGGTGGCCTGGTTCGAGCCGCCCTCCGGCGGCGACGCCAGGTCGGGTGGCGTGCGATCGTGGAGCGACGTGGCGGCGCTGGGAGCCGACCGGCTTCAGGCCGGAGGCGGGCCGGCCGCGATGGGGCTCGACCTTGCGGTTCCGGAGGATCTGGCCAGCATCATCTACACCTCCGGCACCACCGGAAGGCCGAAGGGGGTCATGCTGACGCACGGCAATTTCGCCCACAACGTCGTCGCCTGCTGCGAGGCGATCCCCTTCGCCAGCGCCGACATCTGCCTGTCGATCCTGCCGCTGTCGCACGTCTACGAGAGGATGGTGGAGTACTGCTACCTCCATCGCGGCGCGACCATCGCCTATGCCGAGTCGATCGACACCGTCGCCGCCGATCTGCGCGCGGTCCGGCCGACCATCGCGTGCGCCGTGCCGCGCCTGTTCGAGAAGATGTACCGCCGCATCCAGGACCGGGGGGAGGCCCTGCCTGCCGCGCGGCGCGCGATTTTCCGCTGGGCGCTCAAGGTGGCGCGCGCCTGCGGCGCCCGGCAGCGCCTCCCGGGCGGGCCCGGGATCCTTCTCGCGGCGCAGCGCGCCGTCGCCGACGCGCTGGTCTATTCCGAAGTCCGCGCGAGCCTGGGCGGCCGGATGCGCTTCTTCATCTCCGGGAGCGCGCCGTTGTCGCGCGAGATCGCGGAGCCGCTCTACGGCATGGGGATCCGGATCCTCGAAGGCTATGGGTTGACCGAGACCTCGCCGGTCATCACGCTCAATCGTCTCGACGACCTGTGCTTCGGGTCGGTCGGCCGGCCGATCGCCGGCGTCGAGGTCCGCATGGCCGGGGACGGCGAGATCGAGACGCGCGGGCCGTCGGTGATGCGTGGTTACTTCAACGACGAAGCGGCGAGCCGTGAGGCGATGCGCGACGGGTGGTTCGCGACGGGCGACATCGGGCGCTTCGACGCGCACGGCTGCCTCATCATCACCGACCGCAAGAAGGAGGTCCTCAAGACCTCGGGCGGCAAGATGGTGGCGCCGCAGCCGATCGAGAATCGCTTGCGGGCCGATCGATTCATCGGGCAGGCGGTGGTGATCGGCGACCGGCGCCACTTCATTTCCGCCCTCATCGTCCCCAACTTCGAGATGATGCGGAGCTACGCGGCGCTCAAGGGGATCGGGGAGACCGGGATGGCGTCGCTCCTGCGCCACCCGCGCATCATCAATCTGCTCGAGCGGCGCATCGCCGCCATCAACAAGGACCTGCCGCGCTACGAGCGGGTGCGCGCCTTCCGGCTGCTCGACAAGGACTTCACCGTGGAGGCGGGCGAGATCACGCCCACCCTGAAGCCGCGGCGACGGGTCATCGAAGAGAGATACCGTGGCCTCATCGACGCGATGTACGCCGCTCCTCCCCCCGGAGCCGGGGCGCCGAATGCGGCGCCGCCCGGCCGCGAGGGGACGGGTTCGTAGCTAGCCGCGGAGGTCGGTGAGGACGGCGTCCAGGATGGCCACCGCCTTGTCGACGTCGGCGCGGCTGGCGATGAGCGGCGGCGACAGGCGGACGGTCGAGGCGCCGCAGGGCAGCATCAGCAGCCCGCGCTCGAACCCCTTGACGATGATCTGGTGGCGCTCTTCCGGGGCCGGCTCGCGCGACGCCCTGTCCTTCACCACCTCCACCCCGACCATCAGCCCCTTCCCGCGCACGTCGCCGATCAGCGGGTGCTTCTTCTGCAGGGCGCGCAGCGATTCGATGAGGTAGCCTCCGACGCTGCCGGCGTTGTCGATCAATCCATCCTGAAGCAGGCGCAGGGTGGCGAGCGCTGCGGCGCACGACACCGGGTTGCCGCCGAACGTCGACCCGTGTCCCCCGTCGTTCCACTTCATGACGTCGTCGCGCGCCACCACCGCCGAGAGCGGCATCCCGGACGCGATCCCCTTGGCCATGATGATCATGTCGGGATCGATGCCGTAGTGCTCCAGGGCGAACATCTTCCCCGTGCGTCCCATGCCGCTCTGCACCTCGTCGGCGATCAGGAGGATGCCGTTCTCCCGGCAGATCCGCTGCAGGCGCGGCAGGAAATCGCGGTGCGGCGGGATAAAGCCGCCCTCGCCCTGAATCGGCTCGACGATGACCGCCGCCACTTCCTTCGGGTCGATGGTGTGGTGGAAGTAGGTCTCGGTCAGGAGCTCGAGGCACTCGACCGCGCAGCTCTCGGGCTTGCGGTTCACCGGGCAGCGGTAGCAGTAGGCGTAGTGCGTGTGGTAGACCTCGGGCAGAAGCGGCGCGTACCCGCGGCGCTGGACCGGCTTGCTGGCGGTGAGCGTCATCGCCCCGAAGGTGCGGCCGTGGAACGCGCCGTAGAAGCCGATGATCTTCTGCCGTCCGGTGCGCACGCGCGCCAGCTTGATGGCGGTCTCGACCGCCTCCGCCCCGGAATTGGTCAGGAACACCCGCTTCGATCCGGAAATCGGCGCGATGCGCGCCAGCTCCTCACACAGATCGATGTAGACCGGGTAGAAGAAATCGGTGTAGCAGATGTGCATCAGCTTTTCGGACTGGGCCCGGATCGCCGCCACCACGTCCGGGTGACAGTGACCGGTCGAGACGGTCGAGATGCCGGCGGCGAAGTCGAGGAACCGGTTGCCGTCGACATCCTCGATCACCATTCCCTGCCCGCGCGCCACCACCAGCGGCACGTCCTTGCTCAGGTTCTGCGACACCGTCCGCCGATCGCGCTCGATGATCGTCCTGGCGTTCGGGCCCGGGAGCGGCGTGCGGAGGAGCGGGTAGTCACCAGGGTAGGGTGGCGGGATGGGCGAGGGGGACATGCGATTTCTCCATGCGAAACGACACGTCTGATCGTGAACCGTCATTGTCGCGGAGCGGGCGCGCGAGTGTCAAGGAGCGGTCAACGTGGGAGCCTCGCGCGTCGAAGGCGGCGGCAGCGGCGCTTGCTTCGGTTCGCTCGCGAGGGGAACGGGTGCTCGCGCTGCCTCCGAGGCGCGGCTCACAGGCGCCGCCCCGCTGCCGCCGCCCTCGCCGCGCGATGGGCCGAAGCGCACACTCCGTGACCGAGCGCGATTTCCGGGGGAAATCCTGCAATCCAGGCTGCGCCTGACCCGTGTCCGCACGCGCGCGGTGACCGATCGCGGCGTCACGTGTTGTGACTCGGAAGGCATGCCGGTGGCTTGCCTCACACCCTTCACGCGCGGGCATTCCGCTCGCATCACTCGCGGCGCATGGAGCGCCCTTCCCCAGCGGCCGGTCATGATCCGGCAGCCCCAGCCTACGAGCGCCATCGCCCCGAGGAGACCGTTCTCTATGGCGTCGTCCTGTCGGATCTGGAGACCTTCCTGGCCCGAGATCGCGAACGCCCCCTGCCGCGATTCGTCGAGCGCGAGTTCCGCGGATTCCTCGAGTGCGGCATCCTCGCCCACGGCTTTCTCCGAGTCCACTGCGACGCCTGCGGCCGCGATCGTATCGTCGCGTTCTCCTGCAAGGGGCGCGGATTCTGCCCCTCCTGCCTCGGCCGTCGCATGGCCGACACCGCCGCCCACCTCGTCGACCGCGTGCTCCCCGAGGTGCCTGTCCGCCAGTGGGTCCTGACGCTCCCCTTCGCCCTGCGCTATCGCCTTGCCTACGACGCCGCACTCACATCGCGGGTGCTGCGGGAGTTCGTCCGCGAAGTGTTCTGCTCCTACCGCCGCCGAGCCCGGCGATCCGGCCCTATTCGGCGGCCTCGCGGAGGCGCCGTGACCTTCATCCAGCGCTTCGGCGATGCGCTGAACCTCAACGTCCACTTTCACACTCTGATGCTCGACGGAGTCTACGAGCGCTACGGCGAGCCGGGCATGCGCTTCCGGGCCCTGCCCCCGCCAGAGGATGACGAGGTGCGCCGCATCGCCGAGCGCGTCGCCGGCCGGGTCGCGCGACTCATGGAACGGCGCGGCCTCGGCACGGACGCCGACCCCTCAGTCGCAGACCCTCTCGCCTCCGCGCAGCCCCGGCTCGCAGGCCTCGCCGCCGACTCGGTCCGCGGATTGGCCCCCGGCGGCAGTCGCCCCGCCCGGCGCGGCGACCGCATCGACCCCGAGGATCTGTCGGCGCCGCCCGCAACCCCCCGCTGCGCCGCCGCCATGGGCTTCACGCTGCACGCCGACGTCGCCGTCCCCGCCCGCGATCGCCGCCGCCTCGAGCGCCTCTGCCGTTATGTCGCGCGACCGCCCGTGGCGACCGATCGCCTCCAACGCCTGCCCGATGGCCGGCTGGTCTACCGCCTGCGCCATCGCTGGCGCGACGGCACCACACAGATCGTGTTCGAGCCGCACCAGCTCCTGGCCCGCCTAGTGCCACTCATCCCCGCCCCGCGCGCGCACCAGGTCCGTTACCACGGCGTGCTGGCCCCTTGCGCCGGCTGGCGCGATCGGGTGGTCCCCGGTGGGCCGCACCCGGGCGATGCCGCAAGGACCGCGCGCCGCCGGAACGCGCCGGACGAGGAGGCTGGTTCAAGCGGCCCGGCCGGGAACAGCCGCCCGCTGCGCCGCTACCCCTGGGCGGATCTGCTGCGCCGCGTGTTCGCGCTGGACGTTCTTGAGTGCCCCGACTGCGGCGGACGTATGCGGATCCTCTCCGCAATCCATCCACCCGAGGCCACCCGCGCCATCTTGCAGTGTCTGGGCCTGCCGTCGCGCGCCCCGCCCATCGCTCCCGCTCGACCCGAGCCCGAATTCGCGGAGCCGGCGCCTTCAGACTGGTAGCCGCGCCGTCTGTGTTCGCGCTGGGACCGGCTGTCCACCGCCACCGGGCGAGGGTCCGAGTGTGTCCGCCGCCGCCGTGCGCGCCTTCGCCAACCCCGCCACCCGGCCTCCGGCGCACCTTGAATCCACCGCCACCCCGGACCCCGGCCTGTTCACTCCAAGCAACGTTGACCCCCAGGTTGACGGAACAGGCGTTACCGGACCCGGGAGCGCAGCTTATACTTCC
>JAYUCR010000296.1:0-4021 GCA_043740165.1 Acidobacteriota bacterium
GAAGGCGGGAAGGCGGTCGGCAAAGCCGCCGGCAAGGCGGCGCGCGCCGGCGCGGCCCAGGCCCGCACCGAGCCGGACCCGTCGCACCTGTTCCCCCGCAACCTGCGTATCGAGTACCCGGTCGCGGTGCGCGCCGAGGGGATCTGGATCCACGACCGCGACGGCAAGGAGTACCTCGACGGCTGCGGCGGGGCGGTGGTCTGCTCCATCGGGCACGGGGTGCGGGAGGTGACCGACGTCATCTCGGAGCAGGCGCAGCGGCTGGCGTTCACGCACTCGTCGCAGTTCATCACCCGCGAGTCGATGGAGCTGTCGGCGCGCATCGCGGCCCTGGCGCCCGGGGACATGAAAAAGACCGGGCGCGTGTATCTCGTCTCCGGCGGCAGCGAGGCGGTCGAGACCGCCATCAAGATGGCACGCCAATATCACGTCGAGCGCGGGCGGAAGGACAAGTTCAAGATCATCGGCCGGCGGCAGTCGTACCACGGCAGCACCATGGGGGCGCTCTCCGTGACCGGCAACGTGGCGCGCCGCGAGCTGTACGAGCCGTTCCTCGCGAAATCGCCGCACATCGCTCCCTGCTACTGCTACCGCTGCCCCTTCGATCTGAAGTTCCCGTCGTGCGACATCGCCTGCATCGAGGATCTGGAAGCGGTCATCAAGCAGGAGGGCGCGAAAACCGTCGCGGCGTTCATGGCCGAGCCGGTGGTCGGCGCGACGCTGGGCGCCGTGCCGGCGGTCGACGGCTACTGGCAGCGGGCGCGGGAGATCTGCGACCGCCACGACATTCTTCTGATCGCCGACGAGGTGATGACCGGGGTGGGCCGCACCGGCGCGAACTTCGCCATCGATCATTACAAAGTGCAGCCCGATCTGGTCGTGACCGGCAAGGGGCTGTCGGCCGGCTACACGCCGCTGGGGGCGGTGATCGCGCGCGGCTTCATCGCCGACGCCATCAAGGAAGGGCGCGGCTACTTCGAGCACGGCTTCACCTACAGCGCCAACCCGCTCTCCGCCGCCATCGGCAACGCCGTCCTCGCCTACATCGAGAAGCACGACCTGATCGCCCGCGCGGCCAGGATGGGGAAGACGCTGGCCGAGCGCCTGGAGACGCTGCGCCGCCACCCGATCGTCGGCGACATCCGCGGCATGGGGATGATGTGGGGGATCGAGATCGTGTCGTCGCGCGCCACGCGCGAGCCGTTCCCGCCCGAGCTCAAGGTGGCGCGCCGCCTCTCCGACGCCTGCGTGGCGGAGGGCTTGCTGATCTACGCCGGTTCCGGCACGCGCGAGGGGAAGGACGGCGACCAATTCATCATCGCGCCAGCGTTCACGATCACGAAGGCGGAGATCAACGAGCTGGTCTCACGGCTCGATCGCGGCCTCACGGCGGTGGCGAAGGCGCTGCGCTAGGCGCGCTTCACTCTCCAGTAGAGATAGGCCGGCAGCCCCAGGGCGACGATCCCCAGGCCGATGCCGGATTCCACCGGCTGCGTGATCAGCGTGTTGACGAGGACGATCACGCACAGCGCGACGTAGAGCAGCGGCGTCACCGGGTATCCCCATGTGCGGTACGGGCGCGGCCATTCGGGATGGGTGCGGCGGAGCACCATCACCGACACGCCGGCCAGCGCATAGAACAGCACCGCGGCGAAGATCGCGAAGGTGAAGAGCTGGCCGTAGCTGCCGGTGAGGCAGAGGGCGCACGACCAGACCCCCTGCCAGAGGATGGCGCGCACCGGCGTGCGGTAGCGCGGGTGGACGGTGGCGAGCCCGCGGAAGAAGAGGCGGTCCTTCGCCATGGCGTAGAAGACGCGCGGGCCGGAGATCACGGTCGCCGAGATGCAGCCGAAGACCGAGACCAGGACCGCGAACGACATCAGCCGCGCCCCCGCCGGCCCGAAGAGCCGGCCCGCCGCCGTCTCGCCGATGCGCGCCGTGGTGGTCATCTCCCCCACCGGCATGGCATAGACGTAGAGCAGGTTCATGCCGACGTAGATCAGGGTGATCGCCGAGATCCCGAAGACCAGCGACAGCGGGATGTTGCGCTGCGGGTTCTTCACCTCCCCCGCCGTGAAGGTGATGTTGTTCCAGCCGTCGTATGCCCACAGCATCGCGACCATCGCCAGGATGAACGAGCCGAACGTGATCGGCCCCGCCGCCGGCGCGGCAGCGGCGGCCATCCGCGCGGCCTCCGCGAGGGGCGCCACGCCAGGTGCGGTCGGCGCCGCGGCGAACAGCGGCGTGAAGTGGCCGAGGCTGCCGTGCCCGATCGCGATGCCGAGGATCATGAAGCCGGCGAACGAGCCGATCTTCATCACCGTCACGATCCCCTGGAAGACCGACCCCTCCTTGATTCCGAAGCAGTTGACCACCGTCAGCAGGGCGATGACGAAGACGGCGTTGAGCTGCCCCGCCGAAATGGCGAGCGCGTGGCCGAGGAGAGGCACCGGGATCGAGGCGACGATGCGATCGGTGCCGAAGGACGGGAAGAAGGTGCCGAAATATTCCGCGTAGCCGACCGCCAGGGCCGCCAGCGTGCCGGTGTTGATCACCATGAACAGCGACCAGCCGTAGAGGAACCCGATCAGGTCGCCGTAGGCCTCGCGCAGGAAGACATACTGGCCGCCGGCGTGCGGCAGGGCCGCGCCCAGCTCCGCGAACACCAAAGCACCGGCGAACGAGAGCGCGCCTCCGGCCACCCAGACGAGGATCAAAGCACCCGGCGTCGGCAGCAGGCGCGCCACGCCGTCCGGCCCGCCGGTCACCATGAAGACCGCGGAACCGATCACCAGGCCGATGACGAGCAGGGTGGTGTCGAGCAGCCCGAGAGCCCGCACCAGGCCGCCGGCTTCACCGTCAGCGCCACCTCGCGCCGCTCCTGGAGAGGTCACACCATTGGCGCGGTTCAAATCAGATCAGGGGCAGGCGAAGTTGTTCGGCCGGACGCGGCCGGCGCTGTCGGTGCCGAGCAAGCCTTCGAGAGGTAGACACCGGCGGCATGATAGTCGTAGACCCCCCGGCCGACGCAATAATGGAGAGGGGAACAACCGTCCCCCCAGCATCTGGGGGCATCACCACCCCCAAGACCCAACATGTGGCGACAGCTATCCCATTCCAAAGACTCAGCTTCCCCGGAAGAAAATAAAAACTATCTGCTTGACACTAATTACGGTGGACCCATATAGTGCGCCAGTGGAGCGGGGTGGAAATTTGTGGGTGATTCACCCTAAACCAAGACCAGTCATCAGCGTGAGAAACGGCGTGCGCGGGGTTTCGCAGCGATAACGCTTGCTGCGCCGTTTCTGGAACCGGGGGGCACGCATGCTGCGGGGACACTGTCCGGCAAAGATCGACGCCAAGGGACGGGTCAAGATCCCCAACGCCTTCCGCCGTCACATCGAAGACAAGTACGGCCGCGAATTCTTCGTGACTTCCCTGTCGGGCGAGTTCGTGCGCGTCTACCCGATGCCGATCTGGCTCGAGGTGGAAAAAAAGATCGCCGCCGCCCCTTCGATGACCCCCGCCGTGATGCGCTTCACGAACATGGTGAACTACTACGGCCAGATGGCCTCGATGGACGACCAGGGTCGCCTCCTGGTCCACCCGCTGCTGCGCCAGAAGAGCGGCCTGAACGGCGCCGTCGCCGTGCTCGGCAACCAGGTCCACTTCGACATCTGGAGTCGCGAGAAGTTCGAGGCACTGCTGCAGGCGCAGCCGATCACCGACGAGGATCGCCAGACGCTCGCCGCGCTTGGGCTCTGAAGGAGCCACGTTGTCAGGGAGCCGATGGAACAGGTCGCGCATCGTCCCGTCCTCCCGCGGGAGGTGCTGCAGGCGCTCGCCTGCCGGCGCGGCGGTGTCTGGGCGGACGGCACCGTCGGCGCGGGCGGTCATGCCGACGCCATTCTCCAAGCCACATCCCCCGACGGCCGGCTGGTCGGGTGCGATCGCGACGCGGCGGTGCTCGAGGTCGCGCGCCGGCGTCTCCTGCCATACGGCGACCGCGTTCTCCTCCGCC
>JAYUCR010000297.1:0-4016 GCA_043740165.1 Acidobacteriota bacterium
CGCCGGTCCGGGACGTCGACGGCCTGCCGTTCACCGCCGGCATCAGCGTCTACGGGGTCATGTACATCGCCGGCACCTTCTCGGCGCAGGGGAACGCCAACTATTTCGGCTCGGTGGTGGCGCAGAAGGGGGTCATCGACGGCGCCGGCAACCCCGGCTTCTACTTCGATGAGCGGCTGATCAAGGGCCAGTGGCCGCCCCCCGGGATGGCGCTGCCGCGGGTGGTCGTCTCCTCCTGGCAGACCGACCTGTAATAAAGAGGATGTCGCGCCGGCCCCGCCCGATCCCGCGGATCGCCTTGATCCCGGGCCGGGCGGGCCCTACATTTCCGTTACCGCCTGCGCGGTGGGAGGGTTTCATGTCCCCAGGAGCGATCTGCATTCACATCCGGAAGGCCTGGCGGTGCGCCGGCTTCGCTGTCGCGCTCCTGGCGCTGCCCGGGGCCATTCTCGCCGCCGAACCGAAGAAGCCGGAGCCGGCCAAGCCCCAGCCGCCGTCGGCCACCGAGGCTACCAATACAAAGAAGAAGACACCGCCTGTGAAGGCGTCGGCGCCGCTCAGCTTCAACGACGACGACCTGGAGAGATACCGGCATCCCAGGCCCCCCGCCGGCGGAGATGACGACGCCGTGGCGACCGAAGAAGAAGAGAACGAGGCCGACGGGTCGGGCCCCTTACCGGGAGCCGCCCCGACCGCCGCCGACACGCCCGCCGCCCCCGGACCGCGTCCCACTGTCGGGAAGCCGACCGCCGCGGCCCAGCGCCCGGCGACCCCGAGGACTCCGCCGCCCGCGCCGGACCCTCTCAAGGCGATGAAGGACAAGAACGCGCTCGAGGCTTTCCGGCAGGCGCAGATCGAGGAGATGCGGACGAAGATCGAGGGCCTGCAGGCGCGCCTCGATTACTTGAGGTCCAAGAAGAACGGGCTCCAGAATCCGGCGCCGATCGAAGTCGGCCGTACCGTCGGGCCGCCGAAGCCCGATATCTCCCCCGGGCACAAGAACCCTCCGATGGGGGTGTTCTTCCCGAATCTCCCGCCGGCGCAGAACGACCAGGACCGCGAGGACGACAAGACGCTGAAGCCGCAGGCCCTGCTCGACAAGATCGGCGAAGAGACGAAGACGGTGGAGTCCGACCTCGAGCAGGCGAAACGGGACCTGATCGCGATCGAAACCCGCTTCGCACTGGAGAGCACCTCCCGGTGAAGGGAACCGAGCTGATCCTGGTGGTCGAGGACAAGGACAACCTGCGCGCCGTCCTGCGCAAGACGCTCGAGGCGGAAGGGTACGGCGTCGAGGAGGCGGGGGACGGCCACACGGCGCTCGATCGCCTGCGCCGCGATCGCTTCTCCCTCGTCCTGACCGATCTGCGGCTGCCGCGCGCCGACGGCCACACCGTGCTGCGGGCCGCCGTCCAGGCCGACCCGGAGATGCCGGTTATTTTGATGACGGCTTATGGCACGATCCGCGACGCCGTCGACGCGATGCGCGAAGGGGCCTACGACTATCTCGAAAAGCCGGTCGACAGCGATCACCTGCTGGCTCTCGTGCGCCGCGCGCTGCAGCACCGCAGCGTCCTGCACGAAAACCTGATCCTCAAGGAGCGCTTCTCGCACGAGCTCGAGGTGCCGGACATCGTCGGCGGCAGCCCCTCCCTCATGGCGGCGCTCGAACAGGTGCGCCGGGTCGCTCCCACCGACGCCACCGTGCTCCTGGGTGGGGAGAGCGGCACGGGGAAGGAGCTGTTCGCGCGCGCCGTGCACCACCTGAGCGGCCGCAAGCAGCAGTCGTTCCTGGCCCTCAACTGCGCCGCCATACCGGAAACCCTCCTCGAGAGCGAGCTGTTCGGATACGAGAAGGGGGCGTTCACCGGAGCCGTGTCGACCAAGCGCGGCAAGTTCGAGATCGCCGACCGCGGCACGCTGTTCCTGGACGAGATCGGCGACCTGTCGCCGACGCTGCAGGGAAAAGTCCTCAGGGTGATCGAGCACCGGGAGTTCGAGCGGGTCGGAGGCAACGAAACGCGCCGGGTCGACATCCGCCTGGTGGCCGCCACCAACAAGGATCTTCCCGCCCTGGTCGCGGCCGGCGCGTTCCGTCCGGATCTCTTTTTCCGCCTCTCGGTCTTTCCGATCGTCGTCCCGCCGCTGCGGGACCGGCGCGACGACATCCCGGTCCTGGCGCGCCACTTCGCGATCCGCTTCGCCGCCGAGCAGAAGCGCCGCGGTCCGGTGGAGTTCGCCCCCGAGGCGCTTCAGGCGATGGCCTCGCATCCCTGGCCCGGCAACGTGCGCGAGCTGCAAAACGCCATCGAGCGGGCCCTGATCCTCGCCGAGCCGGGACCGATCCGCGCCGATCACCTCGGCCTGAAGACGGCGGCCCATGCCGGCGCCCGGACCGGCACCTAGCTGCCCTTGACTGCGGGCGGGGTTCCGCCCGATGCGGCCCTTCTGCTATAGTTCCGGCTCTGCCGTTGGTTCGGTCATGACCCCGCGATATCAGAATTCCTGAGAGAGGCCTTATGAACACTCGACGTGTGCTCATCATGGGTGCGGCCGGAAGGGACTTCCACAACTTCAACCTCACCTTCCGCGACGACCCCGCCTTCGAGGTGGTCGGGTTCACCGCCACGCAGATCCCGAATATCAGCGAGCGGCGCTACCCGCCGCAGCTCGCCGGCCCCCGCTACCCGGGCGGCATCCCGATCTACGAGGAGGATCGCCTGCGGGAGCTGATCGGAAGCCTCAAGGTCGATCTCGTGGTGTTCGCCTATTCCGACGTGTCGCACACCTACGTGATGCACAAGGCGTCGCTGGTGATCGCCGCCGGGGCCGATTTCGTGCTGCAGGGCTTCGCCGCCACCTCGCTCAAGTCGACCAGGCCCGTGGTGTCGGTCTGCGCCGTGCGCACCGGCGCCGGGAAAAGCCAGACGACCCGGCGCGTCTGCATGAAGCTCCAGGAGCACGGCAAGCGCGTGGTGGCGATCCGCCACCCGATGCCGTACGGCGATCTCGTCAAGCAGGCGGTGCAGCGCTTCGCCACCTTCGACGATCTCGATCGCTACGAGTGCACCATCGAGGAGCGCGAGGAGTACGAGCCGCATCTCCGGAACGGCACCATCGTCTACGCCGGCGTCGACTACGACGGCATCCTGCGCGCGGCGGAGAAGGAGGCCGACGTCATCGTCTGGGACGGCGGCAACAACGACATGCCGTTCATTAAACCGGACGTCGAGATCGTCGTCGTCGATCCGCACCGCCCGGGGCACGAGATGCAGTACCACCCGGGGGAAGCCAATCTCCGCCGGGCCTCGTGCATCGTGATCAACAAGATGGACACCGCCGACAAGAAAGGGATCGAAAAGGTCAAGGAGAGCATCGCCCGGGTGAACCCGAAGGCCCTCGTGATCGAGGCCGCGTCGCCCGTGACGGTGGAGAATTCCGACGCCATCCGGGGCAAGCGGGTGCTCGTTGTGGAGGACGGACCGACCCTGACCCACGGCGAGATGACCTACGGCGCCGGGGTGATCGCGGCGCAGCGGTTCGGCGCGGCGAGCCTCGTCGACCCGCGCCCCTGGGCCGTCGGATCGATCGCCGAGACGTTCAAGAAGTACCCGGGCATCGGCACGCTGCTGCCGGCGGTGGGCTACGGCGTCACGCAGATGGACGAGCTGCGGCAGACGATCGAGCGGGTCGATTGCGACCTGGTCCTGATCGCCACGCCCATCGACCTGCGCCGCACCATTCACTTCGTGAAGCCGGCCCTGCGGGTCAGCTACGACCTCCAGGAGATCGGCAAGCCCGACCTCGACGACGTTCTGCGGGGACTTTTCTGATGCGGCGCCGCCGGAGGATCGTCATCGCCTTCGGCGGCAACGCCCTCATCAGGAAGGGGCAGGACGGCACCCAGTGGGAGCAGCTCGACAATGCCGGCGACACGGCGCGCCGGCTGCTGCCGCTCCTGCGCCACGGGGACGCCGTCGTGCTGGTGCACGGCAACGGACCTCAAGTCGGCAACA
>JAYUCR010000298.1:0-4014 GCA_043740165.1 Acidobacteriota bacterium
GGAACCGCGTCACGGGCAATTCGTTCGTCGGCAACATGACGCCGCTGTTTCTGGTCGGCCGCCGCACCGACACTCTTTTCGAGGGCAATTACTGGTCCGACAACGACGAGCCGGATCTCGACGGCGACGGCCGCAGCGATCGGCCCTACCGGCTGTCGAACATCTTCGACCACTTCCGCGGCAACCTGATCGCCGCCGACCTGTTCGCGCAGGGCCCCGCGGCGAGCGCCATCGCCGCCGCCGAGCGGTCGTTCCCGGTGCTGCAGGCGATTCCGGTCGAGGACCGTACGCCGCTGGCGCGGCCGCCGCTCCTCGCCGACGTGCCCGCCGCCAGGCCCGAGGCTCGCCTCGCCGACCCGCGAACCGTAGCCGGCTCGCTGCTGCTGTGCGCCGCCGGCGCCGCCGTGATGCTGCTCGGTGGGAGACGGCGAGCCGTCCCGTCGGGAGGGGTGCTTTGATCGCGTTTCGAGCCGTCACCAAGCTGTTCGGGAACCACGCGGCGGTCGAGTCCCTCTCACTCGAGGTGGCGGCCGGGGAGGCGGTGGCGCTGATCGGCCCGAACGGCTCCGGCAAGACGACGTCGCTGAAGGCGGGGGCCGGGCTCATCCGGCCGACCGCGGGCGAGGTGCTGCTCGGCCGGCCCGGGCGGCCCGCCTCCGAGCCGGAGGCGCGGCGCGCCCTGTCGTACCTGCCGCAGCGCGTTTCGTTTCCCGACGCCCTCACGGGGTCGGAGGTGGTCGACTTCTACCGCCGGCTGCGGGGGGCGCCCGCCGCGCGCGCCGCCGAGGTGCTGCGCTTCGCGTCGCTCAACGGCGCCGGCTCCCGCGCCGTCGGGACCTACTCCGGCGGGATGACGCAGCGGCTGGGCCTCGCCGTCGCGATGCTGCCGGACGCGCCGATCCTGCTCCTCGACGAGCCGACGGCGGCGCTCGATCCGGACGGCCTCTGCGCTTTCTACGGCCTGGTGCAGCGCCGCCGGCAGGAGGGGAAGACGATCCTGTTCACCTCGCACCAGCTCGGCGACGCCGAGCGGCTCGCCGACCGCTTCGCCGTCCTGGTCGAAGGGCGCCTGGTGGCGCTGCTGTCGGCCACCGAGATGGCGGTGCGCCTGTCGGATCGCGGCGTCATGCGCCTGCGGCTCGATCGAAAGCCGCCCGATCTCATGCAGACGCTGCGGCCGATAGCACCGCGGGCCGTCTGGGCCGGCGACGAGCTGGTCGTGCCGGGGCCGACCACCCTGCGCCCGGCGGTGCTCGATCGGCTGCGCGCCGCCGGGCTCGAGATCCGCGCCCTGACCGTCGAGGAAGGCCGGCTCGATCTGCTCTACAGCGAGCTGGTCGGCCGGCACGAGCCGGGCCGGCCGGCGGAGGTGCAGGGATGATCGGCGGCGGTGCCGCCAGGATTGGCGCTGCCGAGGCGCATCGTCTCCGGGCGCGCGGGTCCATCGCGCTCGGACTGCTCCTCGCGGCGTCATGCTCCTCCGGGCCAGCCCGGCCGGCGGCGGTCGACACGCTCAACGATTCCTGCGGCTCGTGCCGGATGGCGGTCAGCGACCCTCGCTTCGCGGCGCAGATCGTCGCCCCCGGCGAGGAGCCGCGTTTCTTCGACGACCTCCGCTGCCTGCGCGACTACCTGGCGCAGGCGCCGGCGCTGCCGCCGCACGCGGTCGCTTTCGTCGCCGATCACCGCACCGGAACCTGGGTGCGCGCCGCGCGGGCGGCCTACGTCCAGGTGCCGGCGCTCGAGACGCCGATGGGATCGCACTGGGTCGCCTACGCCGATGCCGCCTCGCGCGACGCCGACCCCTATGCCCGCGGCGGCACGCCGCTCCCGGCCGCGGCGATCTTCGGGACGGGGCCTCTGCCGGATGCCGGCGCTCTCGAGCGCGGAGAAGCGGAAGGCCGCCATGCCTGAGCGATCGGCCCTGATCCTCTGCGCCCGCCAGGAGCTGCTGCTCGCCCTGAGATCGCGCTGGACGCAGATCTTCGCGGTCGCCTTCGCGGCGCTGGCCCTGGCGGTCGCGTCGTCGGGATACGTTCTGTCGGGCGGGTACGGCGTGCAGGATTTCGCGCGCACCGCCGCTTCGCTCGTGCAGCTGGTGCTGCTGCTGGTGCCGCTGACATCGCTCGTTATCGGCGTGCTGGCGCTGGCCCCCGATCGTGGCGCCGCCGAGCTCCTGTTCGCGCAGCCGGTCCGGCGGCGATCGGTCCTGTTCGGGAAGCTCCTCGGTCTCTTCGAGGCGCTGGTGGCGGCACAGGCGCTCGGCTTCGGGCTGGCCGGGGTCGTGGTCTTCTGGCAGTCGGGCGGGGAGGGGATCGGCGGGTTCCTGTTGCTGATGACCGGCTCCGCCGTGCTGACCGCGGTCTTCCTGGGGATCGCGGCGCTGGTCAGCGCGGGCACAACCGGACGCCGGGCCCGCGCCCTGGCGGTGGCGCTCGTCGTCTGGATCTTCGCCGTGGTGCTGTTCGACGTCGCCGCGCTCGGCGCCGCCTCGCTCCTGCCCTCCGGCATCGCCTCGCGCCTGCTGTGCGTCGCCGTCCTCGTCAACCCGGTCGACGCGGTGCGCACCGGCGCCCTTCTCGGGACCGAGGGGACGACCGCGTTCGGCGCCGCCTCGCTCGCTTTCTTCCGCTTCACCGGTGGCACGTCCGGCGCCGTCCTGATGCTGTCCGGCTCCGCCCTCTTTTGGATCGTCCTGCCGCCGCTCTTGGCCGCGCGCCGCCTGCAGCGCAGCGATATCTGACCCGCAGGGCCACGAGGCGGGGTGTTAGAATCCGCAACACCCATGCAGAAGCATTCTTCCGCGGCGCCGGCAAGCGCGACGGCGTTCTCGCTCAGCGAGGGGGGGCGCTTGCACGATCTCCTCGCGCGCGCCGGATTCCCAGGCGACGCCCGCGGGCGGCGGCTCAGGTATGCCGCTCTCCTCGCCATCGCCTGGCTGCCGCTCGTCGTTCTCGCCATGGCCGGGGGCACGGCGTGGGGTGGTGTTCCATATCCTTTATTAATAGACCCGGGGCCGTGGGTGCGATTCTTCGTCGTCGCACCGCTCCTCATCTTCGCCGAGCCGTTCGCCGACCGCGTGCTCGGCAGCGTGCTCGATCAGCTCAGGATCACCGGAATCGTTCCCGATCAGGAGCGGCCGGCCTTCGAGGCCCTGGTGGCGCGGGCGAGGCGCATTGCCACCAGCGACACGGTGGACCTGATCCTGGTGGTGGTCGCGCTGACCCTCCCGCACCTCCTCGCCGTCTCCGCGACCCACATCCTGGCGGGCCACGGGACATGGTTTTTCCAGCCGGGAGCGGACGGCCAGCTCAAGTCGGCTTCGGGCCGGTGGTACGAGTGGATCTCGCTGCCGCTGATCGAGTTCTTGCTGCTCCGATGGGCGTGGCGGAGCCTCGCGTGGTGGCGACTGCTGTGGGGCATCTCGCGGCTGCGCCTGGACATCCTGCCGAGCCATCCCGATCGCGCCGGCGGGCTCAGCTTTCTCGCGTTCGCTCCGATGGCGTTCCTTCCGGTGTTCACCGGCGTGAGCGCCCTGGCGTCCCACTCCGTCGCGGTGCGGGTGCGCTTCGGTGGCCTTCACCTGGTGGACGTCCGCGGCAGGATTCTCGGATTCGTGCTCCTCGATCTGATCGTGCTTCTCGTGCCGCAGTTCTTCTTCTCGCCGGCGCAGGGCAAGGCGCGGCTGAAGGCGCTTCGTGGCCTGTCCTCCACGGGGGCGGGTGCCGCGCGGGCTTTCGAGCGGCGCTGGGCCGGAGACGCACCCGATCGGACAGGCGATCTGTTGGAGAGCGAGCATCCCGGCGCCATGGCCGACTATGCCTCCACCTACGAGCTGGTACGGGCCATGCGGCCGGCCGGCTTTTCGGCGGGGGAACTGATCCGCATCGTCCTGCCGCTGGTGGCGCCCTTCCTGCCGTTGCTGTTGTTCCAGTATTCCCCGGCGGAGCTCGTGCGGGCGGTGGTGGAGATGGTGCGCTGAGCCGATGCTCCGGATCTTCATCGACGCGGACG